>JAMJFV010000087.1 GCA_023544495.1 ANME-2 cluster archaeon | reverse complement strand
CGAGAATGAGTATTTTCATGCAATCTATGAAAACCTGAACGTCAGGAATCTTCAATCGACTTGCAATTTTTCGAGCACGGTTTGAATCGATAGAATTAATTATGGGGGGTATCCACGAAAAACCTATGGCATTGAACGTAGTAAAGTGATTCAATGACGAAAAGCCTCCACTACCCAGTGCCGGGCAAAGACTATCCACAGACAGGGACACAATTCGTAGACTGGTTCCAGGATGATACTACCTGCGCCATGTTCTTGGAGCATCTACGTTGGTCCGATGAATTCGTGTGCCCAAGATGCCACGAAAAAACAAAACCACTTCGCACCACGCGAGGCAGGTTCACTTGCCTAGAATGTCGACATGAATTCACAGTCACCACAGGGACAATATTCCACTCGACAAAGACGCCTCTTCGAACATGGTTCGCTACCGTTTGGTACGTAACGAACCAGAAGCAAGGGACGAACGCTTTGGGCCTCCAGCGTGTCATGGGCTTCAAGAGCTACCAGACCGCGTGGACTCATCTTCATAAGCTCCGGCGAGCGATGGTACGCCCAGACCGGGATCAACTCAATGGTCGCGTGGAGATCGATGAGAGTTACCTTGGAGGGCACGAGGCACCCAGACCGAGAAGAAGGCAATCGTCGCGATCGCTGTTGAGACCAAAGAGTCGCGAGGACTGGGCCGGATCCGCCTTCGAAGAATTTCGGACGTGTCGGGAGCCAGCTTGATTCCCTTTGTGCAAGACATGGTAGAACCCGGGGCGACAGTACACACGGATGGATGGATCGCCTACAATACGCTTGCAAGTCTCGGCTACCATCACGAAATAACCATTCAGTCATCAAAAGGGGACCCAACACACGTGTCAATGCTATGTGTCCATCGTGCAGCATCTTTTCTCAAGTGATGGATTCTGGGAACACATCATGGTTCCTTTGGAATGAAGCAACTCGATTACTATCTAGACGAATTCACATTCCGGTTTAACCGTCGGAAGTCAAAGTCGAGAGGGCTCCTGTTCTATCGCCTACCTGAACAGAGTGTCATAACGGCTCCTGTTTCGTATAAATCCCTCGTACAAGACGGATCGCGACTGTAGGTTTTTCATGGATATCCCACTTAATTATTTCTTGAATAATTAACCACGTTGGATTTGTTAAATCTGGTATTAAGGGTATGGTATTCAATATTTCGGCCATCCGAAATATTTATTACCAATCAGTGGTTTAGGTATACCTAATTAAAGGTGAAAACCATGTTAGAGACATTAACAATCACTCTCAGAGAAGGTATAGAAGCAGCGCTGGTGGTCGGTATAATACTTGCCTACCTGGGCAGGACAAACAAACCGGAGCTGAAAAAATACGTATATGGTGGAATTGCAGCGGCTGTGGCAGGAAGTATAGCAACGGCCGCAGCCATACAGATGCTCATGGCAGAATGGAGCGAGTTCATGGAAGGGCTGATGTTCTTTACGGCAGCCTTCTTCATAGCCACAATGCTGATATGGATGCACCATGCCTCAAAACACATTAAACAGAATATCGAGCAGGATGTGGAGAAAGCATTTGGCAAATGGCAGGCAGCCGGGATACTTGCACTATCCTTTTTTATGATATTCAGAGAAGGAGCAGAGATTGTACTGTTCCTCTCAGCAACTGCAAAAGAGGCAAGCCTGGCCGTTGCACTTGAAGGCGCTGCAGGACTGGCTCTGGCCATACTGTTCGGCTACATGTTCGTAAAGGGCAGCATGAGGATTGATCTTGGAAAGTTCTTCAGGGTCACAGGTGCCATGCTGTCAGTAATAATCTTCCAGTTGATAATCGGCGGTATCCACGAGTGGTCAGAAGTGGGGATCATAAACCTGAGCCAGACCGGCATGAAGATCATAGGTCCGCTGGTGCGGGAGACAGCATCCATTGTGTACACAGGGATCATGCTGGGTTTCCTTGTGCTGCTGTTTGTAATGATCCCGTGGAAACAGACAGGTGATCTGAAAGGCATTGAAAAAAGAAAAGCCCTCGGCAGTGCACGCAAAGACAGGAACCGCAGGATTATCACAGGAATCGTAAGCGGATTATTTATCCTCATCTTTGTCAGCTCCCAGATTTCGGCGCTGCCTCAAGGCTTTGATCCTGTCCCTGAAAAGGTAAGTACTGCAGGAGGCGAGATAAGGATCCCTGCAGCTGCTGACGGGAACCTGCACAAGTACGAATGTGATATGCAGCACGAAGGTGAATACTGCCCCATGAACGGCAGCTCCGGTGATGCAAACATCAGGATCATGGCTGTCCGGAAAAGTGACGGCAGCACGGCCGTAGCATATGATGCCTGCGCCCTTTGCGGTGCAGCAGGGTATGTGCAGGAGGGTGATGAACTCATTTGTAAGCGGTGCGGAGCACCCATCAATCCCGACACTGTAGGTGCGGGAGGAGGATGCAATCCCATACCCATTGAGCACACCCTGGAAGACAGTGAAATCGTGATAGATCTGAATGATCTTGAAGAGGATAAGACCGGTCTGTTCGAGAAATAGCACCGCAGTAAAAATGGCTATCCAGGCAAGATACAGGCTCCTGGATAGCCGGAATTATATTTAATGAAATTCAGGATGTCCAGTTTCAAAGAACAGCGGATTAAATCAGGAATTTGGTCATAATGGTAGAAGCAATAAGAATACATCTGAAAAGTGAAAAAGATACTGAACTCATTGTCGGAAAGATTCTTGCTTGGATGAAACGGGAGAACAGGACCGATAATGTGGAAATTCTGGATTCTTTTTTCAACTATAATCCAAAGACTTCGATACTCCGAATCTTCGTGGAATAATAAAATAATCTGTGATATTATGTTCTTCAACCTGCTCTTTTCAGCTATCAGACGGAGAAAGCTCAGGATAGCCCTGGCAGTACTGGCAGTGGTCATGGGCGCATCCATAGCCACTTCTCTGCTCACCGTGTCATTCGATATCAATGAAAAAATGGGGCGGGAGTTGAAAAGCTACGGCGCCAATATTCTTCTGTTGCCATCATCTGAAGCCGCATTCATCCGGGAAGACGGGCTTTATAAGATGAAGACCATTTTCTGGAGGCACAATATACTGGGATATTCACCATACCTCAGCGATGATGTGAAGATCAATGGTGAAGAAATAGCATTAAGCGGCACCTATTTTGAAGAAATGATCAGTGTTCCGGGAGAAGATGAAGGTTTCACTACGGGTGTGAAATCCATAGCCCCCTGGTGGGATGTGGAGGGGGACTGGCCGAAAGAAGGTGAAGCCCTGATAGGTGTCAGCGTTGCTGATAAATTGAACCTGAAAAGAGGCGGCAGTTTCAGGGCAGAATTCGGGGACAGTTCTGCAGTGTATAACATTTCCGGCATCCTTTCCACAGGTGGGGAGGAAGACCATCAGGTCATTGTCCCGCTTAAGGATGCGCAGGAACTCTTCAGCAGAAAGGGAATGGTTGACCGCGTTGTGGTAAGTGCCCTGACCACTCCCGAGCCTGACAAGAAGATCGACCCGGACTCTCTGCCGCCTGAAGAATATGAGATCTGGTACTGTACGCCGTATATCTCCTCCATCATGCTGCAGCTCGAAGAGGCGGTCCCGGATGCAAGTGCAAAACCCATACGGCAGGTTGCAGACAACGAGGGAAAACTTCTTGGAAAATTCCAGGGACTTATGTTCCTGATCACTGCCGTTGCCATGATCTCCGCCTCCATAGGCGTCACTGCCGCCATGAACACATCAATATTCGAGCGGAGAAAGGAAATCGGCCTTATGAAAGCCATTGGTGCTGACAGTGTACAGATATCCAGGTTATTTCTTGCCGAGGCGGCGGTCATAGGTATTGCCGGAGGGGCTGTCGGCTCCCTCATAGGGACAGTTCTGGCCAGGATGATAGGTGTGTGGGTATTCGGAGCTCATATCAACCTCTCTCCTGTCCCGTTCTTGATCTCGGGGCTGTTATCTGTGGGTGTGGCCCTCCTGGGTGGTATGCTGCCTGTGAAACAGGCTGTGGAGATAGAGCCCTCAACAATATTAAAAGGTGATTGAAATGTTCGCAAGACTTGTCACAAAATCCCTCCGGGAAAGATGGGACCGCGTCCTGGTAGCTGTTCTGGCGATAATGTTAGGCGCTGCCATGGTGGCTTCACTGCTGACCATTTCATTTGATATCAGTGAGAAAATGGGAGGAGAACTTCGCAGCTACGGGGCAAACCTGGTGGTATATCCTGATGAGGGGTGGTATATTGACAGCTTCGAGAGCCTGCACCCTTCCATTATAGGTTGGGTACCGTTCCAGTATTTTGAGATCGAGATCAGGGAAACAAAGGTCAGACTTGCAGGTACAGATTTTGAGGCTGCAGCAAAAATGAACCCCTGGTGGTATGTGGAGGGTAAATTCCCTGAACAGGGGGAGGTGCTGGCAGGGATAAATGCAGCCGGGAAACTCTCTCTGGAACAGGGAGATAACCTCATGATAGAGGAGCATTCCTTTAAGGTTTCAGGGATACTGGATACAGGTACGGCAGATGACGACAGGATATTTCTCCCGATGGAGGATGCAGAAAAAATATCAGGCAGGAGTGGGGCTAATACCATATACCTGAGCGTTCTGGGAGACGTTGATGAGGCTGCCGGGACGCTTGAATCTGAAAATTACCGGGTAAAGAAGATACGGCAGGTGGCTGATACCGAAAAAGAACTGCTTGACAAAACACGGCTTTTAATGTCCATCGTGTCCATTTCTGTTCTGGCAGCAGCATTACTGGGTCTGATGTCCACCATGATAACAGGTGTACTTGAGCGAAGCCGGGAAATTGGACTGATGAAGTCACTGGGCTGTTCAAACGGCAGGGTTGCAGCCATATTCTTTGCCGAAGCAGGAGTAATGGGTACCATTGGCGGAACCTTCGGGTATGCTGCCGGTCTTATACTGGCGCAGTTCATAGGGCTCGAGATTTTCGACACATCCGTATCCCTGAAGCCTGAGGTGTTTGTTCTGACCCTATTTATATCGATATTTATTGCACTTATTGGAAGCCTGTTCCCTGTAAGAAGGGCGGTTTCCATCGACCCTGTTATAGCACTCAGAGGTGAATGAAAGAAATGATAACAGCAAAAGATCTTGAAAAAAAATACGGCACGACCTGTGCCCTTGACGGGGTCAGCTTTACAATTGAAAAAGGGGAATGGACTACAATCATGGGCCCCTCAGGCAGCGGAAAGACCACGCTTTTGAACATCATAGGCTGCCTTGATACTCCCACAGCCGGCTCCCTGGTCGTAAATGGAAAGGAAACCGTTGGTCTCGGCCAGAAAGCACGCACGCGTTTCAGGCGTGAGAACATCGGTCTGATATTCCAGCAGTTCCACATGATACCGCACCTTACCGCACTTGAGAATGTGATGATAGCACAGTATTTCCACAGTATAGAGGATGAGGAGGAAGCAAAGGAAGCACTGCAGCGTGTGGGAATGGAACACAGACTGGACCACAGACCTTCCCAGCTCTCAGGAGGTGAGCAGCAGCGCGTGTGCATTGCCCGTGCACTTATCAACGAGCCTGAGATAATACTGGCAGATGAACCCACAGGTAACCTGGATAAAAAGAACGAGGAGGCCGTGCTCAGGATATTCCGGGAACTGCACGATGAAGGAAGGACCCTGGTAATCGTGACCCATAATCCAGAGATCGGCGTCATGGGGGACAGGGTGATAGAGATCTCACACGGGAGGATCTGTGGGAGAAATTGATTGTGAGTTGATTTTTTTTTGGTTATTTTTAATATGTCGAGAGAGTTCATGCCCCTCTGCATCGTTTTATACACTATTTCGTTGGTTATCTGTGGAACGTTTATATATGTCCAAAACGTACTCATTTGTGCTTTAAAAGGATGAGAGGGTAACAGGTTAATATACGGGAACGCAGTATTTGTTATCCCTCACGACCTACCTTTTATTGCAGGTTACAAGATACTTATTTTTTGATCTTGCAAGAATTGTGTATATACGAACAATGGATTATGATTTGATTGTTATCGGTGCAGGTCCGGGAGGGGCAATTACCGCATCTGCAGCAGCACAGGCTGGATATCGGGTACTGATATTGGAAAGAGATGCAGTATGCAAATCTCCTTGTGCCGGATATGTGGGCCTCTCGATCAACATCGAAATGCCTGATGATTGCGGGATTAAATCAAAGATATCAAAAATGCGCACATATTTCCCTGATCTTTCCTATCATGATTTCCCATTGAACGGTTTTGTAGTTGACAGGCCACAATTTGATCAGTCCCTGGTAAAAAAAGCAGAATCAGCGGGCGTCCATATCAAATGGAAATCTCCTCTTATCGATCTGGTCCCTGGTGGTGTCAGATTTCCAGGTGGTGCCGCCTCTGGAAAAATTATTGTGGGCTCTGATGGCGTTTTTTCAAAAACTTCATCACTTCTTGGCATAAAAAAACAAAGGGCAGCTTTCTGTGCCCAGTATCATATGAATGGAATGGAACCTCTCCACAATACCAGTGAGATTTTTTTTGATGCTGATTACGCACCGGGTGGGTATGTGTGGATATATCCCACAGGGCCGGATTCTGCAAATGTGGGGTTAGGAATAACAATTTCCGGCTCAAAGTCCCCCCATGAATATCTGGACGCATTTATTGAAGAGTCCGATATTTCAGGACGGCTTGATGGTGAGATCAGCAAATATATCGCAGGTGCCCTTCCAATAAGTGGACTTCGGGAAAAGTTAGTCTATGATAACATATTGCTGGTAGGGGACAGTGCAGGCATGGCAGATCCTGTTACTGGTGCAGGTATTAATAGTGCTATGCTGGCCGGGGAAGTGGCAGGGAATGTGATCATCAGGGCTCTTAAACATGACGATATGATGCTGCTTGGGCAATATGAGACCAGGGTTAGGAGGCTGCTTGCCAGACCTCTGGCCAGATCACTTGAAAAAAGAAACAAATTGGACGAATACTGTACCCAAAATGAATTGCTGCAGCAGCATCTGCCCGAACTCTGGGTGACATTTGGGCAATACTGGGAATAATTCTTGTCCAAATGCTTTTTTTTCGACACCCTTGCCATGGGATCTGAAACGTTTTGTACTGAGTCTTGAATTGTTGAGGCGTATATCTGGATGGCAATTCTTACTCTTTTTATAAGCAGAAGAATATATTCAATTGTTCGAAGGCATAGTTCAAAAGAAAGAATGGTCCGCCACACGCGATTAAGATGGAGTACGTTCTTTGCTGAAAATGCTAGTGTCATGTCAATCATCTAATGTCGGATAAAGTTTAGCTAACTTAATCCGTGCATCTTCAGTTGTGAATCGCCAATTGACTTTTGCATCTTTGTTATTTCTGAAATTCTGCCATGCTACAACCTCTTTCCTAACAAATTCGATGTTATCGATTCTTCTTTTTAAACATTGACCTGTCAGTACGTTCAACTCAATCTCAGCCATATTTAACCAGCTACCATGTTTTGGGGTGTATACAAACTCGAATCTATCCCAAAGTTCTTTTGCTTTATCCGGTGGAAATACCTCATAAAACGATCCGGGCTTATGCGTGTTCAGATTGTCCATAACAAGTGTTATTTTGTGAGCTATTTTGTAATGATCTGAAATTTCCTCCAAAAAATAAGCCCAATCCTTCTTTGTTTTTCTTTCTGTGACCTTCACCATACGCGTTCCCACTAATGGTTCACAAGCGATGAAAATATTGCACATACCACACCGATTGTATTCATAATCATGCTTACATGGCTGTCCTGGTGAAGCAGGAATGGGAATTCTGGTTTCTGCAATCAACTGTTTAGGAGATTCATCCATGCATACAATGGGATATCGTGAATCATACGGACGCTTATAAACATCTAACACTCTTTCCATATTTGCAACAAAGCTACCGTTTT
>JAMJFV010000086.1 GCA_023544495.1 ANME-2 cluster archaeon | reverse complement strand
ATTGCCGGTCAGCTTCATGGTCTTGGGCGCACCCGGGATGTGGCGCCTGGTCCAGCGGTTGTACTTGCCCTTGGTCTTGGGGATGCACAGGATGACTATCCTGTGCTCCTGGTAAATCCGAGCCTGCGAGGATTTAGCGGAAGGTGATCTCGCCGGTGGTGCGGTTCCACAGCTCGATCCTGGCCTCCAGGACCTCCCTGGGCCGGGTGGTGGTCTCGTAGATCATCCTGAAGAAGAGCTTTTCCCGCAAGGGGATCTGGGGGGAGGTGGACCGGGGTGGTGGGAGTGAAGATAGGATGTTGTACTGGGAAGCGCCAGAGCCACATTAAATATAGTTGTCATGTGATAAAAGTACGAGCCCCATTTATTTTTTCAGTTCCATACTGCCTCCATTCACGAACCTGGATGAAAAGTAGCTACTCGTAAACTTTCTTTCTATGGCCAATAGCAATAACCACTATTAAAAGGAGATTTTCCCGAATTTCATATAGAATTCGATACTTACCTGCTCTCAGCGACCAGAGACCTTAAATTTACCCTTTAAAGGTTTGCCTGTTTTCGGGTTTTTTGAAAGATCCTTTAATCTTTCAACGATTTGCTTCTGGATATCTTTGTCGAGTTGGGAAAAAGTTTTATCAAATTTATTTGATAAGATAATCTTGTATTCAATATCCATGTTTAATCAGGAATTCTTCAAAAGGTATGATCCGACCTTCTTTAATGTCATTTAACCCTTCTTCTATATTTTTCAAGGTTTCCGGGTCACTCATTACCTCTAATGTGTCTATTGCAGATTCTATCTCATCATCCAGTTTTTCAAGTGTTCCTAATAAGATATTCACTGCATTATCTTCTTCGATTATTGAATCCATTTGATTCACCTAAATTATCTTATGTTTCCTATATATCTTCCAACTATATTTATTTCTCTCTATAAGTTCACATCCATTCTTCACTTCATACCACCCCATAAGTTACTCCATTTTCTGCGACATCCATTCCTGCACCTAACCAGCTGCCCCTTTTCCTGCACTGATATTTGAACCCGCTCCGTACTTTAGCACAGGATCACCGCCACTGTGGATCATGGTGCCTCTCTCTCCTGCCTCCCTCAGTCCCATTAACGTGATCAGATGATACTCCCTGCCGCGGGGCTTGATGGACTGACGTCTTCCGGATGTTCAGCAGCCTGGCCCATTTATCGATCATCTTCTCGAAATGCCTTCACGTCAGCCGCTTCCCGGTCCTCTCGTTGATGAAAATGTGCCCCTTCTTTCTGTTCCCACATAATGCCGCAGCATTTCACTGGTATTGCCGGTCAGCTTCATGGTCCTGGGCGCACATGCGGCACCTGGTCCAGCGGTTGTTACTACTCATATTTGCATCATCGTGAGCAGATAAAGAACAAAAAGATTAAATTTAAAAATTGAGTAATAGGAATGCTTCTAAAAGAGGTGATTAATATGCCAGAGAGGAAAAAACCTGATGGATATGATATGGTATTTGAATCATTGGGAATCATGTCACCAAAAAGTATGATGAATTATATTACTGGTTCAATGCGCAAGGATCAGGAGAGCAAAACCATCTCTTTGAATACTACCATTTCGGCTGGCCTCAATAAATTTCCTGCCAACTTGATTGATGGGGTGGCAAAAGCCCATCGGATATCTACTAAAGATAAAAAAAAGGATAAAATTATTCAAATAATTAACAGACTCACAACCCGGTTGGATGAAGTTATTGAAAACCTTCCACCTGAACCACGCGGGGCGCTTAAGCTGGTAATAGAGGCCGGCGGCTGGGTACGTTATAACCAATTATCAAAAAAATATGGCGGCGAAGAGAATGATAGCTACTTCTGGGGATCAGAACCCCCAACGTCAGCTATCGGAATTCTCAGGCATCATGCTCTTCTTTTTACCGGTAAGGCAGGAATAAAGGGCAGGATGTATAAGGTTGCGGTTGTGCCCATTGAAGTAAGAAAACAACTTGAAGAGGGCGATCTGATTAAATAGTCATGTTGGAGAGCCCGGTTAATTTCGAATTAAAATTCCATCTCCTGGCTTTCCTTCACGTTTCGCCTTCCTTTCCTGCACTCTATAGATGGGCCTTTTCCTGCATTTTCACTGCCAGGGCTGATCGCAATGTCTTCAGGCACACCTTCATATAATTATAACGTTTGGGTCAAGGGGTAGAGAAAACTCAATCCCTTCAGGGTTGAGATGAATCGTATCCCTTGCGTTAGATATATATGCTTTCATGAAATTTCCTCATCAGTGTGTTTACCTTCAGGCATAGGTGGTCCTGGAAAACCTGTCGTTCTCTGCATGGAACCTTGTAAAGCCGAACCGTGTGATGGGAACGAGACACAGTACATGCGGACTGCGTGGAATTAACGCCTGTGGAGATCCCAAAAGGTGGTCGCTGAAGCAGGAAACCCTCGCCCTTAAGGGCAGGGAGGATGTCACAATACCACACCTTCATCTCCTTGCTGGCCCCGCAGCCTCCGCAGACATATCAGGATCGCCGCCATTGCGGATCATTATGCCTCTCTCCTGCCTCCCTCAGTCCATTAACGTGATCAAATGGTATTGCTTCCCGCTGGGCTTGATGGACTGTAGCTTCTGGATATTCAGCAGCCTGGTCCACGTATCGATCATCTTCTCGAAATGTCGCAGGGTTAGCCTCTTCCCGGTTCAGGATGCTATTTGGTCAAGACCTCCAAATCGATCTAAGTTGAATATATTCCTCAAACATATGGAAGCAGAATTGTGAGAAAATATAAAAAGTGAAGAGAGGCATATAACGTCAATACATACAGGACTACACACGTTGAAGCAAAGACCATAAAACTATAATACCAACAAGTTCAAAAAAGAGATTAGATGTCAGATGCAATGAAAAGCATATATGCAACAATAACAGACCACATCCAGATGGTAGGGTATCGGGAGATTGTCGAAGCTCATGGAAAAGCCAGAGGATTGTCAGGATTCGTTTTTAATGATGTTGATGGTTCGGTTAAAGTTATGGCCCGTGGTCCGGAATCTGTTCTAACCGAATTTATCGATGATTTGAAATCAGACCGCCCAGATACTACCATAGATACCATAGAGATTATTGAAGATATCGCCCTGCCTTCGCCATTTAGCAGGATTGCAGTGGATGATGTTAAGGAATATATGGGACGGTTTGATAAAGGGATTGGAATATTAAATGAGATTAATATCCAACTTGAAAATCATATCGGTTCATTGAACGAACATACAACATTGCTTCAAGGGATGAATAATAAACTTGACGTTCTTAATAGTATGAATGATAAACTTGATTCACTACCCGAAAGAATCGCCGAAGCAATGAAGAAATAATTTTATCCGCGCTCCCTCAAAACAGGCAAACCCTGACCGTCAATATTTTATTATGAGCAATTTTTCCAATACTGACTGAAAAATAGTGCAATTGTTATGGCGGATTTGCATAACCACCCCCCATAAACGGATGATGCATTCCAAACGACTCCTGTGCCTCTTCAAAACTTACTTTCTTATAATATCGCACCTTCGTCTCCTTGCTGTGCCCGGCCACCTTCGCAGACACATCAGGATCACCTCCACTGCAGATCATAGTGCCTCTCTCCTGCCTCCCTCAGTCCCATTAACGTGATCAGATGATACTCCCGGCCGCTGGGCTTGATGGACTGCAATTTCTGGATATTCAGCAGCCTGGCCCACGTATCGATCATCTTCTCGAAATGCCTTCACGTCAGCCGCTTCCCCGTCCTCCCGTTGCTGAAAATATGCCACTTCTTCCTGTTCCCCACATAATGCCTGAGCATCCCGCTGGTATTGCCGGTCAGCTTCATGGTCCTGGTCGCACATGCGGCGCCTGGTTGTACTTGCTCCTGGTCCCGGGGAAGGTGATCTCGCCGGTAGTGCGGTTCCACAGCTCGATCCTGGACTCCAGGACCCCCCCTGGGTCGTGTGGTGGTCTCGTAGATCATCCTAAAGAAGAGCTTTTCCCGTAAGGGGATCTGGGTGTCGTCCCGGAGATATGCAGGATATGATGATCAGGAAAATTGACCAGATACTCGTGGACGGGATAACTCTGAGGGAACTGTGCATGAAACTAATGGAGATCTTCGATCTCACCATGAAAACTGCGTGTGATTATACCAGGTGGCTGATAAACACCTTGCCTGTGTATCTGCCTGATAGGAAGCATATACGTCTGATCGCAAACTGATGTAGGATTTGTACAAACCAGGCTCCTCCGGGTCTGGGCACATTTTTTGCTTTTATTTGTTTATTTTCAAATATAATTATATTATGTTAGTGCCATACCAAAGAGAACATTACCTATTGACGGAGGATATACCAAATTGACCAAACCACCCAGACTTGTTGCATGGGAGCTGACCAGGGCCTGCAACCTTGCATGCAGGCACTGCCGGGCCGATGCAGTAACGAAACTTGACCCGAATGAACTATCTACTGATGAAGCAAAAGATTTCATTGACCAGCTTGTCGAATTTGGAAAACCCATCCTTATCGTGACAGGTGGGGAACCACTATTAAGGGATGACTTCTATGAAATTGCCCAATACGGGACTGATAAAGGTCTCAGGGTAGTCCTTGCTACCAACGGTACGTTCGTCACACCCGGGATTGCCAGCCACCTAAAGGAAGTAGGCATCCAGCGTATCAGTGTCAGTATTGATGGCTCGGATGCAAAGACCCATGATGATTTCAGGTGCGAGCAGGGTTCATTTGATGCCGCGCTGGTGGGCATCCAGCACATCAAGGATGCAGGTATAGGGTTCCAGATAAATACAACAATTACTAAGAGGAATATCGACCAGATAACCAGAATCCTTGATCTGGCAGTCCGGCTGGAGGCAGAAGCCCTGCATATCTTCATGCTGGTGCCAACGGGAAGGGGTAAGGAAATTGAAGCCGATGAGATACCGCCTGAGGAATACGAGCGGGTGCTGAACTGGTTCTATGACCAGCGGGATAAAGTTCCCTTGCAGTTAAAGGCGACCTGTGCACCCCATTATTTCAGGATAATGCGCCAGAGGGCAAAGGAAGATGGTATCAAGATAACCATGGAGACGCATGGATTCGAGGCTATGACCAAAGGTTGTCTGGGCGGAAGTGGTTTTTGTTTCGTTTCCCATATCGGAGAGGTGTATCCCTGTGGATACCTGCCTGCACTGGCAGGGAACATCCGCAAGCAGAGTTTCAGGGACGTGTGGGAGCATTCAAAGGTTTTCAATGATATCAGGGATGTCAACAAGCTCAAAGGTAAATGCGGGATATGCGAGTACAGGAGAGTGTGTACCGGATGCCGTGCCCGGGCTTATGCGACTACCGGTGATTATATGGACGAGGAGCCGTACTGTGTGTATGTACCTGCCGGGGGTGAGAAGGTTTGATAGAACTGGACGACCTGGACAAGGCAATCCTGAACGAGATACAGGTGGATTTCCCGCTTGCGGTGCAACCGTTCCGGGAACTGGCGGCAAATGTTGGTACTACTGAAGATGAGGTTATCAACAGGATCAAGCGACTTACCCGGGATGGTGCGATCCGCAGGATCGGACCTATCCTTAATGTGAAAAATACCGGGGGAGAGAGTACCCTGGCTGCGGTAAAGGCACCTGAAGATCGGATCGATGAAGTGGCGAACATTATCAGTAGTTATGATGAGGTTTCGCATAATTATCTCAGGCCGGCTGAATATAACATATGGTTCACGGTTTCGGCGCCCGATAAAGAACGGCTCGCCCGGATACTTGAAGAGATCGAGACGCGTACCGGATGTCCATTGATCGACCTGCCTACACTGAGGTTGTTCAAGATAGGCGTGAAATTCAACATAAAATGAAATATTATTCAGTAGTATATACCAGAGCAAATATAGCCTTAGACCCACAATCCATAATGAACGAAAGTAATATCAGGAAAAACATCAATCCCGGCTTGAGTGTGGGAATTGTTTTAAAGCAGGACCAGAGGAGTGGAAAAATTACCCGGGGTATTGTAAAGAAGATACTGACCAACTCTTCCAGTCATCCACATGGTATAAAGGTCCAATTAGAAGACGGTCAGGTAGGAAGAGTAAAGGAGATCCACATACGATCCAAAGAATAAACGAGCTAAACTATAAACCGGCCTCTTTGCCAGTCATTAATTATCTTGACCGCTGCCCTGTTCTCGTCAATCTGACCCTTCTTCTTCAAAAAATTGCTTTCCCTGCCGATCAGTTCAAGCACCTCATAGGAATTCTCTCCTTCGATTGTTACGTGATAGAAAGATTCCAGGGCTGTTTTATTCTCATTGCACAATTTCTCGATGATCTTCAACGCAACGCCGATCGGGTCCTGCAGGTGAGTAGAGTCCTTTACTGCAAGCATGCCCTGGATATACTCATCGGTCTCGCCAAAAGGAATGACTCCGGGCGTATCAATGAACTTTATACGCGAACCCGCTTTAATATGCTGCACTGCCTTTGTATGACCTGATATTGAGGACGTGCCCGCACTGTGTTTCCCTGTCACTGCATTGACAACCGATGATTTTCCGGTGTTTGGGTAGCCAAGAGAACCGACCAGTATCTCCCGCCCCTTAATGTGGGCAATTTCAAGTATCTTGTGCCGCAACATTGTAGTCCCGAACCTGTCCTTACTGGACACAAAGACCGTTGGTGCGATCTTTGAAAGCCGGGATTTGGCTTTCTCAAGGTGTTCCTTGGACACAAGGTCGCATTTATTGATGACTATTATGAACGGTTTCTTTGCACGTGCAATATCACGCTCAACCTCGCTGTTTCGAGTCTCGTCGGGAAACCGGGCATCAACGACCTCGAGGAGGACATCTGCTTTTCGTATTACATCCTGTGATATCCTCTGGTAACGTGTCATGCTGTATGGTATGGTGTTATGGGGATATAAGGATGTGTCGTGGAACAGGATATGAAAAAAGAAATCCTGCGCCGGTAAAACCAAACATCACCGGCGCAAAAAAGCTGAAGGTCTAACTTACCTTAATCGATCTTGTATCAGACATATCGTACTGGAAGATCACTTCCAGCACACCATTCTTATACGTGGCCTCTGCCGAATCGGGCAGCACCCTGGCAGGCAGTTCCACATGCTCGGAATACTTCCTGTCCTCGGTCATAGCCTTGATATCCAGCGAAGTTCCGTTGGATTGCAGGGTAATATCCTCCCTGGAAACACCTGGCATCTCAACCACGACGTGAAGTGACTCTTCAGCTTCCATGATGTCGATGAGGAGCTTCCTTCTTTTATCCTCGATCCTTTGTGGAAGGTCAGTCATCTCGCCAGCGAATACAGGTCGTAGCGCCACATTCCCGAACTCTCTTATCTCAGGGGGCTCGTCACCTCTCTGTGTCATGGAAAAGCCCCATACCATAGGCTCAACATGTGCATCTTCTTCTGCTTCCAGCCTGGAATTTATCATGTTTCCAAGCATTTCGTTTATCTCTTCAAACATGTCTTCAAACATGTCCATTCTTCGTCTATTCCACATTTTTATTCACCTCATTAATTGTATCTGTACTCTCATACATATATTCTCAGTTTCTCTTCAGCTTCACCTTTTGTACCCACGGCGGCATACCTGGCAAAATCCTTGGCCACTTTTTCATAGTCCTGGAGTTTATTCCTGGACGTTGTGGGTTTTACCCTTGCCAGTGCCTGGTCAAAATGTCCCATATTTATTGTTATGGATTTTGAACGTTCTTTTACCTGTTCCCTTGTTGAACCCGGTTTGATGATCTCACGCAATGCTACTATGGATGCCTCACGGCATATTGCTTCTATATCAGCACCCACATATCCGTCAGTCATTCTTGCCAGCTCGTTCAGGTCAACGTCCTTTATGGACTTACCCTTCATGTGTATCTGAAATATGGCTTTCCTCGCATCACTATCAGGTGGCATAAT
>JAMJFV010000085.1 GCA_023544495.1 ANME-2 cluster archaeon | reverse complement strand
GAGCAACTGTATTATCCATACAGTATCGAATGTGATATAATCCGATATAAACGTTATTGGGTCAACAAAAATATATATATTATAAATATAATATCCGAATCACAATCATATGATGATATAATTCAACACGTGCAATCTAAAATTTTAAATAGATGCGAGAACTAATTATAGTAAATAATAATACTCATGATGTATTAATATGCATCTAAGTTTTCAATACTAACAAAAAAATTCAAGGGAGATTCATAATGGATGGCAATGTAACAAATTTAAACGACCCCGATGTACGTGTTCCGACTGGAGTAGAAGGTTTTGATGAACTGTGCAACGGCGGATTTATTAAAGACCGTACATACCTTATATCAGGTACTTCAGGCGCAGGAAAGACAATATTCACACTCCAGTACCTGTATAATGGAATTACCAAGTATGGTGAGAACGGCATATTTGTGGCAACAGAGGAGCGGCCCGAACAGATACGTGAAAATGCAATGATGTTTGGCTGGGATTTCAGGACACTTGAAGATGAAGGACGTCTTGCTATCATTGATGCTGCATCAACAAAGATCGGTATACCTTCCCAGGAAAAATATGTTGATGTCCGCCCCTTTGATATGCGTTCGATGATGGACCAGATCATAATGATCCAGGAAGAAATTGATGCCAAGAGGGCAGTGGTGGATTCAACCACTTCCATTGGTTTTTATCTTCAGGACCCGGCAAAGATACGTGTAGAACTGTTGAAACTGTCCACCACCCTGGAAATCCTGGGCCTGACCTCACTAATGACATCCGAAATCGTGGATGATGATCATCCAAGCCGTTTCGGTGTGGAGAATTTTGTGACCGAAGGCACCATTGCCCTATATTATAAGAGAATGGAAAATGTAAGGGTACGCAGCATGGAGATTTATAAGATGCGTGGTTCTGACCACAGCAAGAAGATCCATCCGTACGATATTACCAGCAGTGGCATCGTCGTGCATCCTCACGAAGAGGTTTACACAGTATTTTAAGTAAATTCAAACATAAAAGGACAGCGGTATTTTGCCGGCTGTCTTTTTTTTATAGACTATAAAGGAGTAGTTCTATTCTGTGAACTGCTGTTCCTGTCCGCATTCTACACATTTGTAAATGATCAGCTTCCGTCCAAGATGGTCAAATCGTTTTCCAGTCGGGTACCTGAACAGGTTCATTCTTCCTTTACATTGGCAATAGTGTATCATTGGAACCCTCCTATGATACAGTGTAGGCACTTATTTATATATAAATTCATTGTCAATTTTTGACCATTGTAAAGGAAAATTGACCATATGTACAATTTGGGTGCTATTCAGTATACATCCTTTGGATCAAATGCCTTATCGCCGACCACGTCACCATCAAGTGTACGGAAGAAACACGACCGGTAACCAGTATGGCATGCTCCTCCGCCTAATTGCTCAACTTTCATTAACACAGCATCGGCATCGCAGTCAATATACATTTCATGTACCACCTGAAAATGTCCCGAACTCTCACCCTTTAACCATTGCGTATTCCGGCTACGACTGTAGTAATGAGCCTTACCGGTTTTCACAGTTTTTTCAAGGGCTTCAAGGTCCATAAAGGCCAGCATCAATATCTCGCCGGTCTGGTAGTCCTGGGCTATGGCGGTGATAAGTCCTTTATTATCAAATTTCAGTTCTGTGCGTATTTCATCAGATATTTTCATCGTCCTTCCCAATGCTTTATAATAATTAAATCATTTGGATAGGCCAACGAATGAGCACAGTCTATGTTTCCAGGATACAGGTATGTTTGATATGATACTCAGGAATACAATACGAGACAAAGCCGCGGTTCCTGAATCACTATTGCATCTGGTTCCCAACAGGTATGAAGTAATAGGAGACGTGGCTGTCATCGTCATCCCGGATCAATTGCAGGCATATAAATTTGTCATTGCCCGGACAATAGCAGAGCAGCGCAGGAATATCAGGACAGTGTTGAATAAGGTGTCTATGCTGGAGGGAGAAGCACGGGTCGGCGGTTATGAAACACTCTACGGCAGTGAGACTATCACCCTGCACAGGGAATACGGGCATCGGTACCGCCTGGATGTACGGACAGTGTTCTTCAATACCCATCTTGCATACGAGAGGTCCCGGATCGCATCAAAAGTAAGATCCGGTGAGCATATACTGATACCCTTTAGCGGTGCGGGTCCTTTTGTCATTCCGGCAGCAATCCGCGGAGCCAGGGTAACAGCGGTGGACAATAATCCGATGGCGTGCCAGTGGCTGGCCGACAATGTGAGGCTGAACCACGTTGAGGAATACATATCCATAATCCAGGGTGATGCACAGTGTATCCCGCGAATGCTCAGACCAGGATTTGACAGGGCTATCATACCAGCACCGTACGGAATGGACCAGTTCCTATGGGATGTTGCGGGAATGGTACATAAAGGCGGCATTATCCATTTCTATACGTTCAAGAAGCTGCACCAGATCCCTGGTCTGATGGAAGAGTACGAACAAAACGACCTGAACGTGGCGTTCCATCGACAGTGCGGGAACGTAGCGCCTGGAGTAAAACGATGGGTATTTGACCTGATCAAGCATTAGAAAAGAATAGGAAAGTTCTTTACTCAATAATGATTTTATTATATTGTCCGGTATAATCTGTGAGTATCTTGTAGTACATTTGGTTATAAGAGGAACGAAAATGAAACCTATGAAAAGCGGTTTTGGAGCAATTCGTAATTATCTTGGATCAAAACAGGAGAAAGGGAGAAGAAAAATTGCCCTGCTTGTGGATGGCCCCAATATGCTACGCAAGGAGTTCCAGATAAATCTTGAAGGGATCCGGGATGTTCTCAAGGATTACGGTACCATAAAGATCGGCAGGGTATTCCTGAACCAGTACGCGTCAGAAAAATTAGTTGAAGCAATTGAGACACAGGGACTGGAACCCATCATCTGCAGTAGTGATGTGGATGTCAGGCTTTCTGTGGAAGGAATGGAAATGGTATTTAATCCTGTTATCGACACCATTGCACTGGTTACCAGGGATGCCGATTTCAAACCATTGTTGAACAAGGCCAACGAACATGGCAAGGAGACCATCCTGTTCGGCGCTGTACCAGGGATGTCTATCGTGCTTAAGAATTCTGCAGATTATGTTATTATCATGAAAGAGGGTGTGATGGGACACGAATACGATGTCGAAGGCCGCGAAGGAGATGAATCTGGTGAAAAGGGCGAACCAGATATGTTCACTGTTGAAACCTCAACATAAACCTGCATTTACCTGGCAGTATCCAGTAATCTACCTGGCGCCCCTGCCAGTTTTACCAGTGCCTCAGCTTCCATGAAATGAAGGTTTGCCGGCACGACCAGTATATGCAGTGGACCCCCGAAATCGAAGACAGCCAGTTCACCCAAAGGCAAGGCTTTTACAATAGGTTCGGGCGAACCTGCCCTGACCACACCCACACCCAGGCGTCCGGCCAGATCAAATTTATCCTCCTGCGAGTCGATTTCCAGAAGGAGTTCACAGCCGCGGTTTATGGTCATGTACCCTTTGACAGGATCAATATCCAGGAATATCAGAGTATGCATATCGGCTTCCAGATTGGACTTGATGGTGTCGTACGGGGTGTGCGAGATAATGTTCCTGCCCTTATAAGTATAGGGATGGGGTATGGTTGCGGATTTACCAAAGCGGTAGTTCTGCAGTCCGGTCAGACCGGGGACTGCACTTATTATCGATGAGCCGTGTATGATATGCGTCTCAATACCCATATCCCTGGCACGCATGCGCAAATCCACGTGGGTGGTGCTGACCATGGCATCACCTCCTGTCAGGAATACCACATCCTCGATAACAGCGCGCTGCAGCCAATCAGGTTGTTGCTCCACGTCCTCCCTGTCAAGGATAGTGATCTCCCTGTCGTAGAACGCTTCCAGCTTTTCAGGGTTTGTCCCCATCAGGGCTGAAGTGTAGAATTCAGCGTACACATGGTCGGCCTGGCGGACTGCTTCCAGGCCTTTTACGGATATGTCTTTTTCGTCATAGAGTCCGATACCAATGAATGTGAGCATAAACATAGTTTTGGGTGCGGACAGGATAAAGATTTGGAATGTAATTGCATGGATAACAAGGTGAGAATTGCAGGGTGAGAATTGCAGGGTGAGAATTATGCTAAAAAATGTAAGGGAAAATTGTAAAGAAAAAATGTAATGTGTAGTATCGTAAGGTATTATCACGCCTTGCCTGTGGACTCTCCGCAAACGATTCCCGTTGCAATCAGGTGTGCTACCCTCAATGGTTCAGGTATATTGCTATGTGTGGAGGAAAGCTGCACAATTTCCCTGGCCTCTTCCAGGTCGATACCGCAATGCTGGATAAAGATGGAGGTTTCATCCTTACGGCTTATCACCCTGTGTATCTTGCCGGCCCGTTTGATCAGTTCCCAGCGTATATCCGGGTCGGGCAGGTATTTCAAAGCTGCACGTATCCGGTCAAAATCAGGGCAGTTCCTCATGACCACAATACATCCAATACCTGTTTCCTGAAAGATCGCTTCGATGTCAATCACATTGAAACCGGCATACGTAACACCATCGAACATCAGTACCCTGACCTGTCCGAAATGTTTGCTGCCAGTCACCATCCTGATAATAGCTTCAGTGGCATCAGTGCCATCTCGTGTAATATCGGTGCGTAAAACACCGTCAAGCCAGTCCCCACCCCTGAACATGGCACCCACTATCATCACCGGCTCAGTGTGCAGTGACGAATCATCGATACCGAGAATTCTTATCTCTGGTTTGATGTGCATGCCCTAAATACTGGCATTTTCATTGAAAACGGTCTTGAACTCTTCATATACTTGAATGAGCCTCTCAGATGCTTCCGTAATAGCAACTATAGGATCAACACCATCTGTTTTCACGAAAAGCACAGGCTCGCTTATAGTAGGATGTTTGATATCATACGTAGCCACTTCCACCCTGGGGTCGTCCAGGAGGGATGACTTCAGAGTATTCAGCAATGTGTGACTTTCACCCCCGATCTCAATAAGAATTTCGGTATCACTCTTTTCAATAACCTTTAATTCCATGTCCATACACCTCTAAGCATTGTAAATACCATATTCAGTAGACACTTTTCTGGATTCCATTTTCCCACATACCGGACATTTCAACATGAAACCTTTATTTCCATCTTCTGAAGGTTTGATCATGGCCACTTTACATTTGGAACAATATGCCTTTATAACGCCAAGGTCCTTGCCAGCAGTGGAAAGTCTCATACTTCTCAAGTCGATGACCTTGGCCTTTATGACATCAAAAGGACTCAGTTCATCAGTAATATTTTTTACATATCCGTCCTTCACATTGGATATGTGGACCGCAGCCTGTTGAAGATTAACGATCTCGCGCTCGCCCTTGCCTTCTATCTTGGCAATTTCTACCAGAGCCAGAGAACTTCTTAAATCGTTCACACGCCCGATGACCACATCTCCCATCTCGAGTTCCGGCGGCACACTGGTCTTTGGAACAACCGAAATATTACGTGATTTCGGGTTGATCTTTACTATACCAGTGGCTGTGGAATAGATGTTTCCACCGTGTTTGAAGGTATTTTTACCAGATATGAATTCCTCGCTGGTACCAATCATATCCCCCGGTAGAACCAATTTATCGGTTTCTGCTATTTCATGTGATACAGGTGTCTTTGGCTGAATTGTATCGGACGGCTTGATCTGTGTAGTTTCAATGACTTCTTCGTCATTATTTTTCTCCTTATCCGGTGAAGCCTGTTGTTCTTCTGCAGAATCATCTTTCGTCAGCATTCTTCTGGAAACGGTTTTTTTCCTTTTGAGTCTAATAATAATCCCTCTTTATGATCGTTAATTTCAATCACCGGACATACCTGGTCACTCCAGTGAACCAGAACGGCAATCAATTAATTCCTGTTTTTTTCTATCCGGTATATCTCTACATCGACAACTTCAATATCCTTCTTGTGGAACTTAAAAGTTCGTCTTATCGGAAAACCTGCATGGTACCGCTCTGTTATGACGGCGGGATAAATGAATCTTTTGATAAATTCGTAACTTCCTGAATTATGGATGGAATACACAACATCGGCAACTTCCAGGGCCTTGAACAGGAATGGCCGGTCGTTCCCCTTTACCTGTGCACCGAACGGTGGGTTCATTACCACTGTTCCAGCTCTCCCGTTAACATCTTCAACAGGGGAACAAATAAACTCAACATCAACGTTCATCCGGTTTGCATTCTGCTGTGCGGTCCTGATCGCTCTCTCATCCATATCAAATCCCTTAACCTTGAGCGAACCCAGCAGTGCGGCCCCGATAGCAAGCACACCTGTACCACACCCCAGGTCATAAACAATTCCTCCTGCCAGGTCATTTTTCATAAAAGCAAGATATAACAGTTCAGCAGCAATTGTTGCCGGAGTCGCATATTGTTCGAGGGGGGCTGAAGGGTCTGAAAATCCTTCCACCTGTTCCAGCATGATTTCCAGTTGTTTCTTTTTCATTGTACAGAATGTATGTCAGGAACGATTTATGTGAACATTCCTTCGTCCGAGTTTTTGAACAGACTTGATGACGATGTTTTTTTCAAAGCTTCTTCCAAATGTTTGTTACTTACCTTTGAGTCTTCAAGGATTGCAGCATGTAGGGCGGATTTCAATATTTTCTCGACCAGATCACGTCCTGAGAATCCTTCGGTTTTTTCAGCCAGCGCTTTTATATTAACATCTTTTTCCAGTTCCACAGGGAATGTGGCAATGTTGGAGTGTAACATTGCCTGCCTCTCTTTTTGATCTGGCAGGACAAAATTGATCTCTTCTTCGAACCGGCTGCGAACAGCAGGATCCAGCGATTCTATCCTGTTCGTGGCAGCAATAGTGCACACTCCTTCCCGTGCCTCAATGCCGTCCATCTCGGTCAATAGTGAATTTACGATCTCTACAACATCACCCCTGAGTTCCTGGAAACGCCTGTCCAGGGCAATTGCATCAAGTTCATCAATGAAAATAATGCAAGGCTGGAGGTCTTCTGCCCGGTCATATAACTGATGGAGCTGCCTGGCCCCGTCTCCTACGAACTCGCCTATCAACTGCGTGGCCTTAATGGGCAGGATAGGGACGTCTGTGGCACTTGCCAGGGCTTTTGCCAGCATGGTCTTACCTGTACCGGACGGCCCGTGGAATAATATGTTTCTGGGAGCCCACTTGCCGAACAGTTCAGGATCATCAAGGAATTTCATAATGAGTTTACATTTATGCTTTGCACCAACCTGTCCTATCACATCGTCGAACGTGACATCATTGGATGGTTCGGGTAGAACCTCCACGATATTCACATCTTCGATCAAGAATACTGTGGACCTGCCTATAACACTATTCTCAGGTATAACATTCAATACCTTGAATGCAAAATCAGGAAACATCCGGCGGTCGAAGAGATACTCGCCGGACTGTACCAATAATCCGTTCCATTGTTCCCGGGCATAGAACTCAAAAACATTATTCTCAAAGACCTCAGGATATTCGTGGAGTGAACTTCTGAGTGGATACCCTGCCGGTTTTAACGATACGAAAAGAGCTCCGCTTTCCGTACGTTCCTTTTGTGTTTTGACACTTGTTTTTTTATTAACACGTTGTACTGAACGCAATATTTTTTCCTCGGCTTCAGATTGACGGGTGTGGTATTAATATTATCGCCAGATTATTTTATCAATTGTTTCAGGATAATAAAAAAAACGTATGCCAGTGCGATGATAACAACAATTTCGACCACTTGTTCGACCAGTCTCATTATGAACGGTCTTATGATAATTGCCAGTATTATTGAGAGTAATGCCAATAATACATTACGATTACTGGATTTCATGCATTGAATGATGGTGCTGTATGCATAAATATTTAATCAAAAAAGAAAATGTGGGGCTGGTGAGATTTGAACTCACGATCGACGGGTCTCTCCGAACCCTTGAAGAATTCAAGGAGAACACCA
>JAMJFV010000084.1 GCA_023544495.1 ANME-2 cluster archaeon | reverse complement strand
CTGTCCGTGGTAGTCGGAAGTGTGTAATCAGTAGCCCCGCCAGGATTCTTAAGAGTTAATGTCACATTTGAAAATGGTAAAGGCATCCCATTATTATCAAGTACAAGGGCATACATATTTACTGTCGTCCTGACACCTGAAACAGCATCACCAAAACTGCGAGATGGGACTATAAAGCCAGTTCCTGCAGCTTGACCGATCGTAGTTGCGTCATCCAGTACTACATACCTATTGGTCACAACTAATACTTTTGAGGGCCCTGTAAACACGCTTAATAAAATATCTGCATTTGATACACCTGCACCGTTCACCACTTCAGTTATGGAATTGTCAGCATAACCAGATTTGCTGGCAGTTATCAGATACGTGCCGTCGGCCAGGCTGAAGGAATAATATCCAGAACCATCAGTTGAAGTGGAATCACTGGTATTGGTGGTAACAGTTGCCCCGCTTATTGGATCACCTGTTGAAACTTCTTTCACATAACCTGATACCAGATATTTTGGAAGGGAAACAAGAGTGATATTGGCATTGGTGATATTGGCACCGCTGATGGTCTTTGTGATGCCGGTGACGTTTGCCTCGTATCCGCTCTTTGAAGCATTGATGATATAGGTGCCATTATCGAGTGAATCGAATTTATAGAAGCCGTTTGAGTCGGTGGTGTTGGTCAGGCTGGTATTGGTCTGGACGGTTGCGCCGGAAATGGGTGTGGAATCGCTGGCGTTTAAGATGTAGCCGGAGATAAAATTATTGCCGACAGATGTTATTTCCACATTAATACTACTATTCCAGCTAGATAAATCGTAATTAGGCCAGAACCCAGCTCGGGTATTCCCACCGCCGTTACCCCATACCCTTATAGCAAGTTTCATATTGGCAGGCAGAGTCCCGTTTAGCCCATTAAAATTGAGAGCAACATTTTGATTAGATGTAGCTGAAGTAGTCGTAGCCTTAGTTGAATTGAATAAACCTATAAAATTACCTGATGCACCTAATGGATTATAATAACCCATTTCATACCAAATTTCCGCAGTGTTTGGACTTGATCTTGAATACATATTTGCCATACCACTGTATGCGGTTACGGTCATAGCTTGAGGATATACCGTATTATTCACAAAAATTGCCATTATAATAGTATTATGATTTGCACCAGTCCTTATACGCCCGGAAGGAACACCACAAATATCCGCATTATTAAACAAACTGATTAAATTTCCTACGGTTGGATCCTGTGGCGTACCACAAGGTAAATTAGTAGTATCTGCCCCAATATTTGTACCGGGACCTTCAACAAGTTTTAAAAGAGTCGCACTCCCCGCCCCCGCCAGCGCCAGCAATATCAGCATGGCCACGGCAAGCAACATCCCGGTCCTGAGCATAAAGCGGCAGGCATCGCCTGACAAATTTCGAGACCATCCGGTATCCAGTGCGGTCCGGCCTGGTTTACTGACTGAGCCTGATGTTGAAAATCGCGTAGATAGGAGACATCTACTTTGCTCGGAAACTATACTATTTTCCTTGTCAGTATTGCTTTGTTTCATAATTCTTCAGCCCAATATTTATTTCCTAATCGTTTTGAAGTCTGACTCCAATGGTAACATGCTCTGGTTGATGGATTTTAATCTGCATGCAGACCGTACCGGTGAAATAAAATGCTGCATGAAAAGAATAAATCGAATGACAAGTCTCACTACAATAAAGTACGAATCTTGCCCGTTCATTTTATCGCGATCATACGCGTGTGGCATCACCAATGTTTTTCACCTTGCATACGTTTTAGACATGAGATTTTGAGACTCAGTTAACTATTTTTGGTCAAAGAAAGCTTTATAAAAATCACTATATAATTGTTTCTGAAAACGAAGGCGCATTATCATTCGTTTTAATACAGTTCTTGTTTGTGATTTTAAGCGGTTTTCTTATATTATCATTCGCGATAATTATATATGATGTATAATTATACTAATAATGCTTATCATTATGATGATATTCCATTGAATTCACTGCAAAATTATCCATTTAGGGTTTGATGGGCATATTTTTCTTATTACTTTCTGGTAAAGAAAAATATGTTTATAATATACCGAAACCTCGCGAGGGTTTGGATAAAGATGTTGTGCCGGGAAGTGGTCCCATGGCTGTAAAAAATATAATTTGAATGCAACATTATATAACAAAGTGTTCGTTCAAGTTCGTTTTGAGTTCGTTGCTAATCTTAAGATGACCCAGCCCCCACTATTTCACTCAAATCCTGCCGCCCGGCCCTATGTTCTGACATCTTCCGGATGTGCAGGAACCTGGCCCGCGTATCGCTCATATTCCAGAAATGGCCCGGTGTGAAAGGAACAGGAAGAAGGGGTCATTTCATCACGTGAGAATAATCTTTACTCCACCTGGATGTTCTATCATTATTCCGAAGTCACCATGCCATGATTTACCTTTATCATAAAATCCGTTATGTAAAGCTTTTATCGTTCTAGAGTTTCCAAATCACGACGGTGTCACCGAGAACACGGATCATATCATTTAACTCACTGGCATTGGGGTCCCTGTAGTACTCCATAGCGAAAATATCTAATACTAATATGGCACTGATCGTACAGTTCCTGAAAATAAAATCAGGATTACGGGTAACATCTGGCTCATTCCAGTACGTAAAAGGACCGAACCTGATGTTTTCATCCAATATGAAAAAGGTCCGATGACAATACATCTGATCACAAGATCCATAAGGCAGGTGGATATATCTCATTATACCATGAATACCGAAGGCTTTATGACTAATAATAACTATTTAAAGCCTTTGCCCATCCTTTTTTTAACACAGTAGCGGGGTGGGGTAGTCAGGAAATCCCGACGGGCTCATAACCCGTAGATCCATGGTTCGAATCCATGCCCCGCTATCTTTTTCGTTCACTGGTTCACATACAAATTGTCAGTCTGCAGTTACTCTGGTCGAAATATTTTTAACTCCCTCAAACCTTATAGCAACTGGAGTTAACAGATACGTGATAGACCTGATATCATCAATTGAACTAATAGTAGTCGTGATCCTGGTAAGTCTTTCAGCCTTTTTTTCATCTTCTGAGACTGCTTTTATTGGAGCCAACCGGATCAAGATGCTTCATATGGCGGAAAATGGTGACCCGAGGGCCAGGATAATCCACAATGAACTGCAGAATCCGGAGAAGTTCATCACCACTATCCTTGTAGGCAACAATATAGTAAATGTGGCTTCTTCGGTACTTGTTACAGTAATTGTCTTAAGGTATTTCGGGAATGCCGGCATTGCTGTAGCTACAGGAGTAATGACTGTGGTCATTCTGGTATTTGGTGAGATCGTGCCCAAGACCTTTGCAACACGCCATGCCGATTCCTATGCCCTCAGAATTGCCTTTATGCTGGAGCTTCTCACCAAACTGCTATTTCCACTGGTCGTGGTCTTTGCAAAAATAACAAATGTTGTACTGCACATATTAGGCGTTAAAGAAAAGATAACGAATCCATTTATCACAGATGACCAGATAAAACTCATTCTGAAATTAGGAGTCGAAGAAGGTGTGATCAAACAACAGGACAAGCAGTACATTCAGAACGTGCTGGATTTCAGTGATGAAAAGGCCAAGACTGCTATGACCTATAAGAGCCATATGGTCACTGTGGAGAATTCCGAGACCCTCATTGAAGCCCTTGTCAAAATAAATGAATCCGGTCATTCAAGGCTGCCTGTGTGGGAAGGTCATTTCGATAATGTAATCGGCATAATATTTGCCAAAGACCTGCTCAGATTCCGTGATGACGAACTTGAAACCAAGATCGTTGAGGAGATACTGCGGCCAATACTGGTGGTAAAAAAGGACCGCAAGATAGCCTCTATATTCAGGGAATTGCAATCTCGAAAGGTCCAGATAGCGGTTGTAGTGGATGAAAATGAAAAAGTAGTTGGACTACTGTCTATCGAAGATATCGTCGAGGAGATAGTCGGCGAGATACTCGACGAATATGATATCGAAGTGATGAGTAATGGTATACTACCCAGACCTAAACAATAACATGTATAAACCGTCATCAACTATAAGCTGAGTGAACAAAAACCATTTAGATAGCCTCTTCCAGGAGGAATCAGGAGCCGGGTATTATGTGGCGGTTTGTGGATGCAGATCTGATAGATGGGGCGTACAGTACTGCCCTGTTCCATTCCATTGGACGCCATGTAGGTTCCGGTGACAGCGACGAAACCATACTTTTCTGGAGGGTCAAGCGTCCTGCCCTGTATCTTGGGTACCATCAATATGTGGAAGATGAGGTACATGTAGACTACTGCCGTGCATATAATATTGACATCGTGCGCAGGATACTGGGGGGAGGATGCGGATACTGTGACCGGGACCAGGTATTGTTCTCAGTCATAGGTGCACAGAGCGGGCTGATACCGGATAATATCCAGGATGCATACAGTACAGTGCTGTCAGGCATGCTGATTGCGCTTGGATCCTTTGGACTGAAAGGTGAAGTGGACCCTGTACGCAACGGCGTCTTCATGCAGGGGCGCAAGATATCCGGCAATGCTCAGGGGCGGTTCGACGGCGCTGTGATGGTCAATGGCAGTTTTTTACTCGATTTTGATTTTGATACCATGGATCGTGTACTGAAACATCCTACCATGAACCTGCGGCCCGATGTGCAGACTGCCAGGGATGGCATGGTCACCCTATCAGATCTGGTGGAACTGCCACCAGTTGATTCAATAAAACAGATCCTGCGTTCAGGTTTTGAAGAGGCACTGGACATTGGTACCTATGAGGGGACGATATCGGATGACGAAGAAAGACTGGCGTTAGAGTTGACCCGGCAGTATGCATCATTGGAATGGACGTACCGGATGGATAATAAAAGGGCAAAACGAAAAAACGTATAATGAAGATAGGCTAATCATAACAATAAGTGAGACAGGAGAGAAGAGGAGAGTATGATACTGGAAGATTACCGGAAAGGCATCTATAAATCAACAGGCGGGATCATCCGTTCGTTCTTGAAAATCGATGGAGGGACCATTACAGACATTACATTTTCAGGTGATTTTTTTATGTTCCCTGAAGAAGCGATCGATAGTATTGAGGAAAGGTTGAAAGGCACGGCCGCTAACACTGCTGCAGTCCTGCAGGCAGTCGAACAGGTATACAGGTCAGAACATATCCAGTCCCCTGGCACCACTCCCGAGGATTTCACCCGGTCCATAATGCAGGCAGTAGGAGGCGAGTAGGTGGAGCAATGGAGGTTCATTGATTTTAAAAAGGTTGATATCAGGGATATGATGGCCATCAACGAGGCCATACACCGCTGTGATGAGGGTAATACTTTGTTCTTCTGGGCACCTACAAGATCCATTATCCTTGGTTATTTCCAGAAAGCAGCAGTGGAACTTGACCTTGAGAAGTGTAAGGACTATACCCTTGTCAGGCGCACCAGCGGCGGCGGTATTGCATTCTCAGATGACCTTGACAGGCAGATAAACTATGGCGTAGTCGGAACCATAGATGACAATAAATTCCCGCTGGATATCGTGGAATCATACAAGCAGATATGTGGTATGCTCATAGATACCCTGAAAGAGTACGGATTGAACGCAGGTTTCCGTCCTATCAATGATGTGACAGTGGACGGCAGGAAAATATCTGGTAATGCCATGACCAGGCGCGACAACAGGACCCTTCAGCATGGCACCCTGTTGCTTGATTTCGATATCAGGGAAATGCTGCGTATTTCCAATATTCCTAAGGAGAAGTACATGGATAAACAGATACAGTCCATTGAACAGGGTATGACATGGATGGATAGGGAACTGGGTTATCAAGTGGATATGGAAGAGGTCAAGGGGAAGATCTGCATGAACGTTGAGAAACGTTTCGGTGTTGAACTGGTCGAATCAGCTCTTTCAGGGAAGGAAGAAACTATGGTCACGGAACTGCTGCCCAAATACTATTCTGACGAATGGACATACAAACGATAAGGAGGGATCGGAGGTTAGAGAGTTCGACCTTGAACAGATAGTGCCACCTGAATTACGGGAACGGATGGAGGGGGCAAGGACCCGTACCATCGCACGGTCCGGTAAACGGTTGAACTTCTATATCACATCCGACCTTTTCCCCTCCGTTTCCATCACGGGCAGCCAGTGCAGTCTCCATTGTAAACACTGCGGCGGAAAGCTGCTGGAGCGCCTTATACCCTGTATGACACCGGACGATCTGGTATTCACTGCATTAGCGGCAGAGGCGCAGGGAGCAAAAGGTATGCTCGTAACCGGCGGATGTGATTCAATGGGCAGGGTACATGTTCCTGCGATGTCTGTTGCCATTGCGGCCATCAAGCAACGTACAGATCTAAAAGTGATAGCACACACAGGTTTGATAACGCTGGACGAAGCCGAGAAGTTGCGGGATTCCGGGCTGGATGGCGTGGGTTTGGATGTGGTCGGCGATATGTCCGCTGTTCGTGAGGTGTACGGTCTGGACCTTTCAGAGCAGGACTACATGATAAGCCTGAACGCACTCTCTGATGCAGGTATCATGGTGTTCCCCCACATTTGCGTGGGACTGAATGCGGGCCGGGCAGGAGGTGAACTCCATGCCCTTGAGATGATAAGGGGACGCACGGTGAGCACTGTGGTGATAACCGGCCTGATGCCGATCGATGGCACTCCCTTCTCGGGTGCAAAACCTGATCCTGTGGACTTTGCCAGGGTGATAACATCAGCAGTGGAACTGTTCCCGGATACCCCGATCACCCTGGGCTGCGCCCGCTCATCAGGCCGGGACCGGGAACTCATTGACTACCTGGCCATTGAGAGCGGAGTTGAGAATATTGCCGTTCCAACCAGGTATGCTGTGGAATATGCAAAGCGCAATGGTTATTCCACTGCTTACTACGGCACCTGCTGCGGGCTTCCGCCAAGTGACGATACCAGGATTGCCATGCCCCTCTACGATACCTGGGCAGATGCATCGCTGTTTGATGCCGGTAGCGTTGAGTCCCTGCAGGGAGGCAGGACATGAAACAGGTCCGGGCATCACTGGGCACGCTGGCGGTCCTGGGCATGGAACTGATGCTCATGGACGCACCCCCCACCACTGCATACCTGCAGATATACACTGAACAGCGCTGCCGGGCCAACTGCCTTTTCTGTTCCCAGGCCAGTGATTCTGAGGGTGAGTTGAAGCACATAGCCAGGGGCCAGTACATGCCTGCAGACCTCGAAGAAGTAGTGAGGCGGCTGGAAATCGCTTTTGAGAACGGTTACCTCCACAGGGCATGTATCCAGACGGCCATGTATCCTGGCATGTGGAAGGATACCATGTACCTGATCAGGCGCATCAGGGATACATGCAACATTCCCGTTTCATTATCTGTATTCCCCCTTGATGATCCAAAATATCATACACTGGCCGGAATGGGTGTTGACCAGCTGGTGATTCCCCTTGATGCTTCCACCCCTGAGCTGTTCCACAGGATCAAAGGTAAGGAGGCGGGGAGTCCATTTACCTGGGATAGCCATATGGACGGACTTACACGAGCAGCAGCGGTATTCCCGCATGTGGGCACTCATATCATTGTTGGCATGGGCGAGACCGACAAAGAAGTTGTGGAACTGGTGGGCAGGTTGCATGGTATGGGTATCAATACTGCGTTGTTTGCATATACCAGGCTGCCCGGGACAAGGGCGGTGGATGTGGCGGATGCAGCCCCTGATATTGGACATTACCGCCGGGTGCAGATAGCTTCATACCTGGTACGACATGACCTGGTGCGGCTGGATGATATGGAATTCGAGGGTGGAGACCTTACTCATTTCGGCCTTGATGGACACGAACTGGAATCAATAATAGAAATGGGCGAGGCTTTTATGACTACGGGATGTACTAACTGCAACAGGCCGTATGCCACCGAGACCCACAACCCGGTGTACAATTATCCTGTGGCCCCGTGTGGCAGCGAGATAGATACGATAAAGCGGCAGATAAAGAATGAGATAGAGATGTAAGTAGAGATGGACATGTAAGTAGAGATGGACATGTAAGTAGAGATGG
>JAMJFV010000083.1 GCA_023544495.1 ANME-2 cluster archaeon | reverse complement strand
CACAGGAGGACATCTCCCACACCGATGGTTGTATCAATGCTACATGCGGGCGTCCGTTCGCAAATGCATCAATAATTACGGCATCAAGCAATCCAAGGTGGGAAGGAGTATCAATGATGGTATATTGTATGTCAGCGGCATCAAGCATACCGGTCAGGGCCCGTCCAAAGGGCACCTGTGCGGGGATACCTTCTTTATACACCCCCCGCCAACTTGCGATAATAGGCAGAGGTATGCTGTAGGTGGCATTGAGTGAGAGCAGGGCATTGAACATGTTGCCCAGGCCCGTGCTCTGGATAACCATGACCGGTCGCCCGCCACCCAGGTAATGACCTGCGCATATGCCCACACCGTTCTCCTCCCGGGTCAACTGCACGGTCCTGAAATGAATTTCAATGAGCGGCAACAGACATTTCATCCTGTCGCACGGCAGGGTGGTAGCCAGGTCTATACTATGCCTCTGTAATATTTCAACAACCCGTTCTTCTGGAGAGATATCGTTCATTATTTCCCCCGGCCGATCAGGTCAGCGTAATAATAGCTCAATATCAATATCCGGGGAATCCAATTTGAACTCTGGCTGCAAATGGTGCAGGGTGAAATCCTCTTTCAACCTTTCAACCCCGCCGCCGGTAATGTTGAGGAGTATGAGATCATCCCTGTTCAGGGCGTCTTCTTCCACGGCCTTTACCAGCCCGGCCACACCTACGGCGGCCGGTGCTACAATATCAATGCCTTCTGACCGCTCGAACAGTGCTTTTGCCTGCTGCGCTTCATGTGTGGATATACCGTACATGGTACCATTCGTATCGATAAGAGCGTCATACACGCCGCCAGGTATCGAATACGGGGGATGCCTGTTGGACAGCACATCGGCATACATCCGGTCAATGAGCTTCTTTGCACCCGGCATATCAATGTCTTCAATGATCTCCCTCCGGTCATGCTGCCACGCATGTAACATTGGTGCGAAGGGCAGGTTCTGTACCAGGTGTAACCTGGGTAGTATTTTACCGAACCTGCTATCGGCCTTCAACCGCAAGGATGCTTCCCACGCGGCAATGCCGCCAGTTCCACTGCCGATGGCCTGGAAATAATGGTCAGGCATCCGGCCTATGGTCACAGCGGCATCCAGCATCACAGTGCCCATACCATCCCGGCGGGCAACATTGCGGGCGCCACCTTCGGAGGTCATTCCCGGCAAGGCTGCAATCTTCCCTGCCATCTGGATGGCATCAGCATAATCGCACGTACCTGCCATGCTGATAAAGTGGATATTGTCTGTGGGCTCTTCAGGCAGCCATATCTTGGACATACCGGATTCAGGTACCACAATATATACATCTATATCAGTGCCCACGGCAGCATGGGCAAATGCCCTGGCCGTATTCCCGGCAGAGGCAAGGACAAGTTTATGGTTCCCTGATTCATGCATCAGTTGCATTGTGGGATACGCTTCAAGTTCTTTAAAGCTGCACGTCTGGATATGCGCGCCCCGCTCGGGCCAGTAACCGTTAAATCCTATGTACAGGTTGGTAAGGCCAAGTTCCCGGGCCAGTGAAGTGCTTTTATAGGTCAGGGGACCGGAACAGGTATGCATAGGCGCGCTGACAGGCAGCCAGTCCAGGAACCTTCCCATGCCGGGGAGGTCGTGCATGTGCAGGTGGCGGGAGGCATACCTGCTCCTGAGCAGACCATTATCATTGGTGCAGGCCATCTCATGATGCCTGTACTGTCTGCCGCAATGGACACAATTCAGGGTGTATTTAGTACTCTCAGTGCCCATATATTGCAGGGATGGGGTGATTGTAATGTTCATTAATTATAAAATCGGAAAATCAAATATTTAATGATTTCCAATATACTGGGCATATTGTCCGTATATGGTGAATGAATGATATATATTGTATTTTAAGGTTAATTTTCACACAGTTATTACGAATATCATTTAGAAAAAAATATCATGAAAAGATCTCTGAAGTCCTCAGAAAAACTTTTATGTGAAACGTCATTTAGTTATAAAACAGTATTCAAAACCGTCTTGAAAAAAATTAAGAAAAACAACCGTATGTGAGAACAGTTGCTGAATCATACAACAAACCATGGCACAGAGCAATAGGGAATATCATGAAAGAAAAACCGAAAATATACCTGGTCTTTATTGGATTATCACTGGTAATATGTACTATTACTGCAGCAGCCGGATATTTTGTAGCTAAAGCACAGGGAGCAATGTATGGTGTTGCGGCAGGTCTCATCATTTCCGGGATCGCTGCGGGTAGTTTGTATTATCTGCCATCCTTCTTTATGGTAAAACTCTATGGCGGCAAGGAATTGTTGAAAGACGATTCTCCTGAGTTTATCGAGACTATTGAGGGATTTGCAGAAATAGTCAAAATTCCTGTTCCCGGGATCTATATATCAGATAACGATATTCCACTCATATTTACGGTTGGACGTGATGAAAATTCTGCTTCAATTGTAATGACCCATTCGTTAATGGATATATTGTCCTCAGAAGAATTGACCTGTGCGATAATCCATGAGATGTCACGTATAAAGGTGAACCAGATCTACTGGCAAACCCTGGTGGCATTTATCGCAGGTATATTGACCATGTTCTCAACCATTGCTTTGTGGGGTTCACTGCTCACAGGTTTTGGCCAGAAAGATGACCCTGCACCGCGTATGATAAAATTTCTTGCCATGGCACTGGTAGACCCTCCTGCCGCGTCATTGATATTGCTGGCAATACCTGCGAACAGGGACCATAGTATAGACAAAACGGCAGTGGAAATATGTAAAGGCCCGTGGACCTATGTCCGGATGCTTGCAAAGATCGGGAGACATTTCAATGAGACACGATATGATAGTATGAATCCTGCCCATGGAATGCTCAACATAGTCAATCCGCTGCCCCAGAGCAAAAATACCGACGATGACTTTTATACACTTTTTAAAACACACCCGGGACTTGATGAGCGAATAGACACGATACACCGGGAATGGATGGAGGGTGGGCTCGTATGAAGATAATGGTATGTGCGAGAGAAAAGATCATTGATACTTACGAGAGCATACCACGATGGAAAAAGACGCTGTTGTATAGTATTATCTCCCATTTGATGATATTGTTCGGGATACTTGTGGTCTATACGTTCTACAATAAGGACTTTAAAGCGTTAGATTCCATTATCATCACCGGAGTTTATCTTGGCTTGCTGGTCACAACACACACCATGATGTACCTGATATTCAAAAAAAGGTTGAGCTAAGATATATAATTGAGATAATATGTTGACCATGTTTGTGATAGTATGAAAAGGCCACTGATTCAATCACCCTGGATAGACCTGTATCTGGTTTTCGTAACTAATTTTCTGGCTGTTCTGTTCATACTTATTCCGCCGTTCAACGAAACTCCACTTCGAATTCCTCTTGCACTGGTCCTTCTGCTGTTCCTGCCCGGATACGTGTTCATTGCAGCATTATTCCCCGGGCGCGATATCAGCGGGATAGAACGGTTCACCCTGAGCATTGGTCTTAGCATTGCCATTACGGTGTTTGACGGATTTGCGATTAGTGTCACAGTCTGGCGTTTCAGACCGACTTCTATCGTGGTCTCGCTTACGCTAATAATCCTGTTCTTTATGCTTATTACCTATTTTATGAGAAGGCGGCTCCCCCCTGAGCAGCGTTTTGTTCCCGATGCCCGGCCATTCATTGAATCCCTGAAGACGAAAGAAGAGATGACCGATATCGAGAAAACACTGATAATTGCTATGGTGGGGTCCATCATTATTGCCAGTGGAATGCTCGTCTATGCAAAGCTTACTTTTGAACCTGAGCAGTTCACGGCCCTCTATATCCTTGGTCCGGGCGGGAAGGCAGAAGGATACCCGACAAACCTTTCTTTTGGCGAGGCGACCACCACTCTTGTCGGGGTGGAGAATTACGAGCACGCACGTGTGAACTATACCCTGCAGGTGGTGCTCGGCGGTGTGGTCCTGACAGAGAGGGAAGTTCGATTGGGCCATAAAGAGAAATGGGTCGAGAATGTGACATACTTCCCTGATGTCATGGGTGAGAAAATCAGACTCGAATTTTTGTTATTTAAAGAAGGAACCGGGAGCACCTATCGTTCGGTACATCTCTGGGTCAATTCACAAATTGATAAAAACAATAGTGGTATTGAGAGTTACCTGATCTCCGTGCCCAGGATCTTAAATGGAAATATGGAGGATGAAAGAGGCTGGATATTTTCAGGGAGTCCGGTATTTACAGGGAATTATTCTAATAAGACCGGTATTTCGAAATCACGCTCGTACCAGGTCAATATCCTGGAGGGTAAAAATGGACAATCTGTAGGGGCAGGGTATTTCGGTGCAGTTTACCAGGATATCAATGCGTCGAAGCAAGGGCCGGGAGTATTATCATTCAATGTAAAAGATTCGGATTCTTCCAGGACTCAAGGGAATTACCTGAAGCAGGTGCTGTTCAATAATAAGGTTATCTGGGAGGAGGATACTGCGGGTGATGAAGGTTGGCAGCATGTTGAATCACCGGTCAGGTTGTCTGAAACCAACCGCATTATGCTGCGGGTAAATGCGCAAAAGAACCTTCAAAACCAGAGTATGAGTGTCTGGTGGGATGATATCCAGTTGAAAACACTTACAAACCTGACTATCCGGAACTGGAATTCAAATATGACCCTGGGGATTCCCACCAGCATCACAGTGGCAGTGGAAAATTATGAGAATAATTATACAGACTATAACCTTGAGATAAGGCTGGACGGTATCCCTGTAAGCAGCCAGAGGTTCTGGCTTGCCGGCCGGGAAGATTGGGTCAAGGAGATATCTTTCGTTCCTGACGCGATCGGTCCTAATATTAAACTGGAAGCTGTATTGTACCGGGGAGATGATGAAGAGCCTTACCGTATTGACGAGGTGTTGATAGTATCTATAATAGACTATGACAATCTTGATGCTGCGCTTAACTATGCGATAACTCCTCCTGAGATCCTTAACGGTGATATGGAATATTCATCCATCTGGCAATTCACAGGGGTCAACTTTAGCGGGAATTATACTGACTCTTTATCACGTTCACCTATGCTTTCGTACGAGATAAGACAGGGGCCGGATAATTACTCAAGTGCCTGGGATTTTGGAGCGGCCCATCAATATATCAACGGTTCAACAAAAGGTCTGGTGATGCTGACATTTGATGTGAAGGATTCTATCACTTCCGGCGGGACGGGTTATCATACAAAGCAGGTACTATTGAACGACAGGATCGTGTGGGAGGATGATGTTGCGGGCAATGAGGGATGGGAACATGTCGAGATCCCGGTCATGCTACTGAGAAATAACCGGATCGAACTGAAGATACTGGAACTGCAGGGGAATTCTGACAGGGTACAGGTATGGTGGGATGATGTGGCTTTTGCGTCTTTCTTTGACCAGAATGTGAGTGATGTCAAGACAGGGGGCTCCGGTGGTGAGCTTGAGATCCGGGGGGATGTGTTTTCTACAAAGGCGGGTAAAACGGTCACAATATCGAGTGGGGATTATTCTGATCTTTATTCAACCGAAGACCTTACGTTATATTTCACCAGTGATGGCACTGTGGGCGTGGGAGACGCTACATATACTACCCGTACCAGCTCCGGTACTATCTGGTATCAGGGTAAAAGGTACTATTCTGTTGATCCTTTGAAAGCTGATACTTTGACAGACATTATCATAAATAGCGGGTCAAAGACCATGAGATCAGGTGATACATGGGCACTCGGGAATGGTTACAATGTGACGCTATTCGCTATCAATGGATTTGATGGTTCTGCTGTCCTGGAGTTGAGGAGAAATGGTCTTGCAATTGCCACGGAAACAATGGCGGTCGGTGAAACATTCGAATATAGGACAACGGTCTCAGGGATAAACAATTACAGGATACTTTTCTTTAAGTTAGGAAGTATATCAATTGACAGTGTAAGGATAACAGATCTTAATTTATATTCTGATTCTCCCCGTCAGGTCAGTATCGGTGATAGGTATGGTGAATTCCTGGTGGATGATATTACAGCTGACCGCATTATCTTCACGAACCCGGCTACTATCCAGTTGACGGATCCTACCAGTCTTCTGAACAACAGGGTTATGTTCAAGGTTTCATATGATCGCGGGAGGGCATATGCATATACCACCAAGACAAAACCCGGGACGTACAGGGTGAAGGGTTCGTCATACAACATCGGGGCCGGACGCTGGATGAACCTGACTGGTGAGAACTTCAGGCCTTTTGGGTATGACCTGGATTCTGGAACCTCCTATGAAGCTTTCAACATGTACTTTTCAAATGATAGGTATGTCAGGATAGGCGATGCTCAGTATCTGACGACCCTCAGCAGTGGAGAAATAGGGTTTTTAGGAAAGGTTTATGCACCTATTGGTAATGATGAAGTCGGTTTGTTCAACCGGATACTGCTACATGATGACACGAAATCGTTACGGATAAGGGAACCATACCTGTTAAAGGATGGATATATCCTGACCTTTTGGGATATCACCGATGATGGTGCTTTGCTGGAACTTACCCGCAACAGGGTCATGGTTGATTCAAATATCTTTTCAGAAGGGCAAACAGTTGCATTTACGACTGTATATGGTAACGAAGAAATTCCTTTCTTTGAATGTAAGATAGAGTCAATTGTCGGGGAGATGATATTACTGAAGGATGTCAGGCAATATTCACAAACTCCGGTGCAGCTTTCTATTGACAAACGGTACGGTGATTTCAAGATTATTGAGATGACTGGGACCAGGATCGTTATGGAGAATGTCGAACCAATAACTATCGATAATGAATATGCGTTGCTGGATAACTGGATACAATTCGATGTAAGTGGGAACAGTGCAACTCCTTTTGTGGAAATTATACTGCAATGAGAGGTAGATTATGGATTTTGTATTACCTTATGTCGTGGAATTTTATTTAAGATATACAGTAGTATCCCGGCCACAACGGTAAAGATGATCCAGCCCAGGTGGGTGTGAACGAACATCATGGTCTGGCTGCCATATGAATATCCAACTAAGTATAGTGAGATGATCCTGAATATGTTGGAAGTGTATGCAACGGCTGCCGTGATAAGGAGCATTGCATATACTTGTTTGTTGTCAAATTTCTCCAGCCTGGTGTAACCTACTATGATGCCGATCAGCATGAACATGGAATAAAGGCCGGAACATGGTCCTCCGATGATAACGCTCATCTCTTCCACACCTGTCATGCGGACGGTTTCGGTTCCGATTATTTCGATGGGTACCTGCATGGTGTTCAGGATGGATACAACCGGGAGCAGTACGAAATAGTGGTCAAAGAAATGGGTGAAATCGATGTTGAGACGATTGAACAGGCTGAAGAATACCAGGAATAATATGAGGAATGTGGCTGACATGAATGCGGTGAATGTTCCCATTCTGCGCAGCTCGTTATTGTTGATCCCGAAGGTGATCAGGGAGAGGCCAAAGAGGAAGGTCATGATGTCGAGCGTACCCAGCCGGCTATGTGATGCAGTGTTAAATAAGATATCGCTCAGTACGATGCCCAGGCCGAGCAACATGATCATTGTGTAGTTGCTTTTATCCTCTTCATCCGGATTGCCGAAGTTGATCTTTGATGTTGTCAGTAATGCAAGAAATAAAAGAAGGATGCCAAGGACTGTTGAGCCTTCACTGATCTCCACAGTACCTCCGAGAAAGAGTGCAAGTATTAACAGGAACAGGAAAATGTTTTGTTTTTTCATGTATTTGTCTCCAATTGACAAATTAATATGTGGAAGTATTAATATAAATAGTAAATCGTAAAGCTTTTAGTTCGTAAAGAGGTAGTGAATATCACTATTAATTGTGAATATTTATATTAAATATTAAAATGGTCAGGTAACTATGGGTTGTATCCATGAAAGCTGTGGTGGTGTTGACAAGGTATGGCTTCCTTTTAAGGTACATAATGAACTGAAAGGATTGAAACCGCATCCTTTTTGCATTCATTGCGGGGTGATCAAGAATATATCGCAGGAAAGACTGAGGACTGTTGGCTTTTACATGAATGTGCTGGCACGGATAGACACTCAAATCAGCAAGATC
>JAMJFV010000082.1:6939-8235 GCA_023544495.1 ANME-2 cluster archaeon | reverse complement strand
ATGCCGATGAGGTCACCAGAATGCCATCCGATTTCATCCAGCTGGCCCGTAGCAATATATGTGAGGTCGAAGCCATGCGGCATAAGACAAAACCGCTGTTCGGGATACAGTGGCATCCTGAGGTCAGTCATACAGAGAAAGGGGATGAACTGTTGCAGAATTTCTTCAGGGTGTGTGACCATCATAAAATGTCATGGTAATAGATACCACCATCAGTACAATAAAGACCGGAAAACATATCAGTTCCTGAATGATGTATATGGACTGGTATCCATCGAATTTTATAAGCGAATCCAACAGTCACAAATTATACTTTTGCAGATATTTTTCTCATTTTTTCACGGGCTTTTTTCATTTCGGCAATGATCAAACGAATGTTTGCATCTGTATCATTAGTGCAGTAAATATTGAATTTGGATCAGCTTTTATTGTAATGATCTTTCCTTTTTGTGTATTGACCAGCAAATATTCTATTTCCCCTGTGTTCAGTTCTTTTGCTGTATGAACGTATCTCGTTAACATGGCAACCAGAGTACCTATGGTATCAACATCGATATTATCTGTGTGGCACTTGATAAAGTCATTGCCGGGCTGCCAAACATTGGAAAAATTGTGTAAAACAGAAACCTCAGACCAGAAAAAAACGTACTGTTTTTTCCCCGTGATACGCTTCATTACGAATTCAAAAGTCCTTTACAAAAACGTTTTACCAAATCCTCTCCAATAACATGATCGATGCATATCAGGGATAAGATAGTAGCCGATAAAGAAGAGGTTAAAGCAGATGTTATACTCAAACACTGCAAAATACTGAACGTCAATACTAAAGAGGTGCATGATGGTGACATCGCGATCAAATCCATGTACATCGTGGGTATTGGCGATGTATCAGACCTGGAGGACACATCCACAAGAATCATCAATGTCGATAATCGTTATGTATCTCCCGGCCTGCTGGACGGCCACGTCCATTTCGAATCCAGCATGGTCACTTTATCCCAGTTCGCCCGAAAGGCAATGGAACACGGCACCACCAGCATCGTTATTGACCCCCATGAGATTGCAAATGTGCTGGGAAAGCGGGGCATCGAATTGATTCTTGAGGAGGCAAAGCGTCTACCCTTGAACATCTTTGCCACCGTATCCTCATGCGTACCTGCCACGCCTTTCGAGACTGCAGGTGCATCTATTGACGTGGCCGATGCCAGGTCGCTTATGGATAATGACCTGGTTGTAGGGCTGGGCGAAGTGATGGACTTTCCTGCCGTATTGAACGGTGATGTCAGGAAACTGTCT
>JAMJFV010000082.1:0-6929 GCA_023544495.1 ANME-2 cluster archaeon | reverse complement strand
ATGATACAGGCGGCCCATGACCGTGGTTTGGTCGTTGACGGGCATGCGCCGGGACTAACGGGCCCGGACCTGTGGAGTTATATGGAGGCCGGCATTTCAAGTGACCATGAATCTTTTACCTATGAGGAAGCGCTTGAGAAACTGCGATTGGGTATGAGACTGATGCTCAGGGAAGGTTCGGCTGCAAAATCCATTGATCATTTCCTGCCTCGTTTGCTGGATGATGGCGTGTCCCTGGAAAATGTATTCTTTATTACCGATGACAAGCATCCTGAAGATTTGCTGGCTGGCTATATGGACACGATTGTGCGGAAGGCTATCGCTCTGGGCCTGGATCCTTTAGATGCGGTGTCGATGTGCACAATAAACACGGCCCGGCACTACCGTATCGACCACCTGGTGGGTTCCATCAGCATTGGCCGCAGGGCCGACATGGTCATTCTTGATGACCTGGAGAATTTCAGGATACATTCGGTAATGGCTGGTGGCCAACCGGTGGGAACCCGGGTACATGCATTTGATTATCCTGAGTTTGTATTTGATACGGTAAGGTACAGGGAGATATTTCCCGAAGACCTGCAGATAACCGGTGCACCTAACTGTAGGATCTCTGTGAACGTGATAAAGGTATTTCCAGACCGGATATTCACACAAAAAGATACGGCAGAGGTTATCACTGGCGGGACCGGTGTACTGCTACCTGATGTGAATACGGATACCCTGAGTACCGCAGTGATAGAGCGCCACGGTAAAAATGGCAATATCGGATTGGGATTTGTGAGGGGATTTGGCCTGAGATCAGGTGCTTTTGCACAGAGTATCGGGCATGACAGTCATAACGTAATAGTTACCGGGACGAACCTTACTGATATGGCGCTGGCTGCAAATGCCATTCGTGAGATGAAGGGTGGTATTGTGCTGGTACAGGACGGACAGGTACTGGACAGGTTGCCTCTGCCTTTTGCCGGACTGCTGAGCGTGCAGCCTGTAGAAGAAGTAGCCATGAAGCTTGAGGAACTGCATGGAACGATCAGGGATATGGGCTGTACGCTGCCTGCACCATTCATCACACATTCCTTCATTGCCCTGCCTGTGATTCCTGAACTGCGGCTGACAGACAATGGTCTTTTCGATGTGGAACGGTTTGAGATTGTCGAAAATGTCTGGGGTTTTCCATGAATGCATATATCATGGGTTGTGCCTGGAGGTTACCCTTTTCGGTCTACCCAACGACAAGACCGGTGAAGGATACTTCATACGATACAATGGAATTGAAACCATATCTGGCGTTGAATTGTGGATGAATGCACTGAGATATCCAATGAGAATGGTTCCAAGATGTTCGAATATCTTTTCGATAATTCGGGCGATTCCTTTAAATTCAGGGTCCGGGATCAGGATGGTTATGTGTTCATGTTTGTTTGATATTTCTAAAAGATCCCGTTAACTATGATGGTAGTTTTAACCATACATACTTGCATTAACTACTCTACTACATGACCAGACAGCACAAACAGAAACAATTCCCATCGGACCTGAATACATTCATCCACTGGTGCCCGGACTGCAATCTCCCGCTTATTAACCCTAAATGTGCACTGTGCCATGCAACAGGTGAGCGCGTTGACCTGGGACCGCCCGGAGATGTACGGTTCTGTTCACCCTACGAGCGCAGTGTCCTGCATGACATCCTGGTCCGCAGCTACGGTACCGACCCGCTGGGCGGGCGCATCATCCTGTTGAACAAGATAGGAGGCGAGGACAAGACCGACCAGGTGATCGTGGACGGGTTGGTGCTGGGTATCCTGCGGTTCGAACTGAAATACCTGGACTGGAGGCTGGAACTTTCAATGGATGGTGCTGCGGTCATAGCACTCCATACCCGGCACAGGACCGTTGAGCTTCGCGATGTGAAGGGGCACCTCAGCGGCAAGACGGTGAGTACCGATAATGTGGAATGGTGCTCGGATGATGTTTGCCAGGGAGATGATGTCATTGTCAGAAAAGGCACCATGATCGGCATGGGTTCCGCACTGCTGGATGCAAAGGACATGAAAAAGGGAGGTGTGTCAGCGGTCAGGGTCAGGAAGATGGGCGGGGACCGGGCACGGTTGAAGGATCCAGTACCGGGAATGGACGATGTGGTCAGGGCTAATGCTCCTGCTATCAGGCAACTGGGTCTCAATGCTATGAATACTATTAAGGGCCTGGCCAACCAGAAGGAATACCGCCAGCATCCTGTTTATGTATCTTTTAGCGGGGGCAAGGACAGCCTGGTTGCCCTGGACCTGACCCGGAGCGCTCAAAAACACAGCCCAAAGGCATATTTTATCAATACCGGCCTGGAATTTCCCCAGACCGTGGAATATGCACGAACCTTCTGTCGTGATAATGACATTGATCTCACCGAACTGGATGCAGGGGATGCGTTCTGGCAGAACCTGTCTGATTTTGGGCCGCCTGCCAAGGATTACCGGTGGTGCTGTAAGGTCTGCAAACTATCCCCTGCCGGCAGGATCGCAGAAGTGGGGAACTACCTGACCATAGACGGTAAGCGCAGATATGAATCTTTCAGTCGTGCCCGCATCCCGCCAAAGGAGGAAAATGCCCTGGTACCCGGACAGGTGAATGTCTATCCCATCCGCGATTGGCGTGCACTGGAGGTATGGCTGTATATCCACTGGCGGAGGCTGGACTATAATCCCCTGTACGATGAGGGGTTCGAGCGGGTGGGCTGCTGGCTGTGCCCCGCGGCCCTGGGTGCAGAGTACCGGCGCATGCGTGAACTGCATCCGGACCTGTTCCACAGGTGGGATACTTTCCTGCGGGACTGGGCACAGCACAGGGGGCTTGCGGACGGGTACATTGACCACGGATTCTGGCGGTGGCGGGAGCATCCGCCGAAGATGCAGTTGCTTGCGAGGCAGCTGGGTATTGATGTTGTCCCGCAGGATGCAGGAAGCGAGGCTTTCCGGATATCGATGGTTTCGGGTGTCTCCCCCTGCAAGGCGGGTGGGTACAGTATCGAGGGAAGTGCCAGGGGGCTCAGGCTGCCGGATATAATGGAAATGATGAAGATGCTGGGTGAGGTACGTTATTCTGAGGACCTGGGTGTCCTGGTGGTCCGGACACAAGAGGGGAGTGTTAAGGTGTACGCAGACGGTACCTTCCAGGTCAACGGGGGGGACCGTGGGACGACTGAAGAGCTCTTTGAAGTGGCGGCGCGGCAGTTGATGAAGGCTGTGAAGTGTACCGGTTGCAGGATATGCGAGAAGGCCTGCCCGAAACATGCTATTTCGTTCGAGGATGGGCATATCAGGGTGGAGGATGGATGTGACAGGTGCAAAAAGTGCGACGGGGTTTGTGTGGTTACCCGGTATATGGGTGGGATTGGGGGCGATTGAAAAAATGTAGACACGCATAGTTATATGATATAACCATATAACTTGCTGAAGATACGATCATCGACATCTCGTAGACACACGTTCCAATATCATCAGAAATCCCTCATGGAGTAAGATACAGGTTCAATTACCGGATTATTACAAGGAGGGATGGAACACGGTCTTTCGTTTCGATAATGCCCATACAATAAAAGGCCATAGTAAAATAGATCATAAACATTTATTAACTATTGAACCTTACATCTTAAAAATGTTTCATGACCATACTACCCTTAACGGGAAACATATTTTATACAGATAGTCCATTACACTATTCAAATTACATTTGTCGTTTCGCACGTCTTTCAAAGGAGGGGTAGAACATACTAATTCCAGACCAGGGCCAGTTGACCCAATTTGCGATAGAAATAGGAGCATTCCTTCTTATCATCCTGGTAACAGCCCTGATCGCCCACATATCAAAGACCCTGATATCAACAGCCTTACCTTCATCTTCATCGTACCTGGCCGCCCGCATCCAGAGATATGTCTTCCTGATCATCTGGGCCGTAGGTATTATCCTCGCCATAAACCAGGTCGGTGTATCCACAGACATACTCTTCCTCCTGACAGCGCTGGCAGCCATAGGTTTTTTCCTATCTGCCTACCCCGTGCTCCAGAACTTCGTGTCCCGCTCCTTTTTGAGCCTCCAGTACCGGGTAGGGGACACGCTTTCCATTGAAGGTACAAGCGGCAAGGTCATAGAAATCACTGATCTCAATACCGTGCTGCTGGACGGGGAAGGTAATCTGGTGAGCGTACCCAACGTGATGTTCATCAAAAGTATCTGGACAAAATTTCACCCCTCAGGGTACGAGATAACCATGCCCGTGGTCATCAGAAAAGATATCGATACCGTGGCCTTTGAGACTGAGCTTCTGGAATCCATAGTGGACCTGAAAAAATATTTCAAGAAACCAGCCCAGGTCGTCACGTCCAAATCAGATGACAGGACTACTGAGCTCTCTCTCATCCTGAACCTGAAGTACCCGGAAAAGAAAAGCCTGGTGATAACTGAGATAAACGAAAAGGTCGAAACATTGAAAGTTGAGTTCGCCCATAAAGCCGAAGAAATGAAAAAAGAAGAAAAACTCAATGAAATAAAGGATATCGGTAAATGAACGACCGCATAGAACTCAGCCGGGAGATGGGTGTGATATCCGCCACCATGATCGGCGTAGGGGCCATGATCGGCGCAGGCATCTTCGTGCTCACAGGAATCGCAGCAGGAGAGGCCGGACCTGCCCTGGTAATCGTCTTCTTGCTCAATGGTGTGGTGACTGCCTTCACTGCCATGACCTATGCAGAATTGAGCTCTGCGATCCCCGAAGCGGGAGGCGGGTATCTCTGGGTCAAACATTCCCTTCCCGGCATTAACGGATTCATCAGCGGCTGGATGAGCTGGTTCGCCCATGCCGTAGCCGGGAGCCTGTATGCCCTGGGTTTCGGGGCTTATTTCGGGCTGCTGCTCCAGACCTATAACATACCCCTGTTTGGACTCACGGGGGATAACCTGGTAAAATTCCTGGCAGTAGCTGTCGCTCTCGTCTTCATCTATATCAACTATATGGGTGCATCCGAGACCGGCACCATGGCAAATATCATCGGATTAATAAAGATTGCCATTCTGGGTATCTTTATTGTGTCAGGCCTGTATGCCATGTACAACCGCCCCGAGTTTTTCAGCAATTTCCACCCGTTCCTGCCCAACGGTTTTGGTGGAGTGTTCATGGCAATGGGCCTTACCTTTATCGCCTTTGAAGGGTATGAGGTCATAGCCCAGACAGCAGAGGAGGTCAGGGAACCAAAGAAGAATCTCCCACGTGCTATCTTTCTGTCCATGCTCATTGTAATACCTATCTACCTTCTCGTGGCATTTGTATCCATAGGTGCAATGCAGACCGACATCCCTACCTGGCAGTTCCTGGGACAATACCAGGAACTGGGCCTCGTTGAGGCCGCCCGGCAGTTCATGCCTTTTGGCACATTCCTGCTGCTGCTGGGTGGCCTGATGTCCACCATGTCAGCACTCAACGCCACCACCTTCTCGTCCACCCGGGTCTCTTTTGCCATGGGACGGGACCATAACCTTCCCGGCATTTTCAAGAAAGTGCATCCTGTCCGGCGTACACCCCACATGGCACTGTTCATAACTGGTGCGCTCATTATCGTAATGGCCCTCGGGTTACCCATCGAGGACGTTGCCAGTGCGTCTGCTATCATGTTCTTGCTCCTCTTCCTGCAGGTCAACCTGGCAGTCATCGTGATCCGGAAAAAATTCGGCAGCGAACTGGAATACGGCTACAAAATGCCCTTTTTCCCCCTCATCCCTATCCTTGGCATAGTCACCCAGCTGTTCCTGGCCCTGTATATGTTCAATTACAGCCCGACCGGCTGGTATTCCATCATTATCTGGACCGCCATCGGGTTCGTGGTCTATTTCGGCTATTCAGTGAACAAGGAAAAGGTCGAGAAAGGCAAGATCGCCCGCCAGGTGTCTCCCGGTAATTATCGTGTAGTCGTGGCGCTCTCAAACCTGAAGAACGTAAAACCGCTCATTACCATTGGCGCCGCACTGGCCAAAGCCCAGGCCAGCGAGATCGTTGCACTCTACATAATCGGTGTTCCCCAGCAGACTTTTCTTGAGACCGGGGGTCAGTTCATTCAGAATTCAGAACCCATTTTCAAGAAAGCACTCTCTACCGGGGACGAATTCGGTGTACCGGTCATAAAGAAGACCGTGGTGTCACATGAGATCTCTGAAGCCATCCTGGACGTGTCACGGTCCGGGAAAAGCAACATCCTGCTATTGGGGGGTACTGAGAAGATGTTCAGGGGCAAGATCAAGCAGAGCGTTCCTCAGATCGTGATGAGGAACGCGGATTGTAATGTCGGGATATTCTTCCCAAAACATTTCAAGGAAGTCAGGAGTATCCTGGTACCATTGGGATTGGGAGAACATGAATTCAGGGTTGCAATGGCCCAACAGCTCGCGGAATTTTTCAATGCTAGGATGACATTATTGACCGTAGTTGGAGACGATGCAACAGTTCCACAGGCACAGGAAATGCTGGACAAAGCCACGCAAATAGTCAAAGTGGCCGTCAACTGTCAGGTCGTAGTTTCAGATTCCATCGAGGATACCATTGTTAAGCAGTCAAAGGACCATGACCTTATTATACTGGGTCCGTCGACCGAATGGTTATTGCATGATGTACTGTTCGGGTCACTGCCTGATCGGATCATTAAAAATTCTGATTGCAGTGTTTTGATCTTGAAGCAGCCCGAACAAAGAGCAGAATCCTGGATAGAACTGCTCTATGATAAGATCCGAAGGGTTTGAAAAAGAGATCACAGGAAGGGTGTCTGCTCCTTCTGATATACAACCACAACTAATGACTCGCCGCATATCGCTCGGCCAGCAGCGCCCGGGTCAGCCTGAACTGGACCGTATGCTTGTCCCAGTCGTACTTGTTTCCCAAAAAC
>JAMJFV010000081.1 GCA_023544495.1 ANME-2 cluster archaeon | reverse complement strand
ATGCATTATCCATAAGGCTGTTAATATATTCAGCCCTGTTAATTGAAATGACATTCACATCTGATTGACTGCTTGCAATACCCTTGGTGCTCTCGACCAGGGTCTTGGTCACTCTATCTGACACTGACTTGACCTCATCCGAATTTGTCTGGAACGGGACGAACATGTTGGTAAGGGTCTGGAAAAGGAAAAAGAACGTTACCATGAATATGACAACGCCGGCAATAAAATCCAGACTTATCTGTCCTCGGGTATCGCAAAAAGGAAAAAACTGATATTTAGTACAGTCAGATCTAAGTCTCGATGTCGTTTTATTCATAACAGTTATTTCGGATATCTTTCAAATTCTATATGTATCCTCACTTCCACACTGGGAACATACGATAGGAATAAAGTTGGGGTCTGCCTGGAACTCAAATTCACAGACATTGCACTTGAAAAATACCATTGATTGATCAACATAATCATCCATACTATCACCTTAATAATTGTGAAACATGTATCCTTATATACATCATATGGTGTTTTATATAAAAAGAGTTTCCCTCAAATCTGATGAGTATAATGACATCCGAAACATGCCTTGTATTATCCGGGAAAGGTGGTGTTGGCAAGACCGCCGTTTTTTCAAATGTTGCAACTTCCATTGCTACGATGGGGAAAAAAACGGTGGTAATGGATGCAGATTTAGCAATGGCTAACCTGGGACTGGTTTTTGGCCTTCAGGATATCCCGATCACATTACATGAAGTGTTAGCAGGTAAGGCAACTATCGGTGAGGCCATATATGCCGGACCAGGAGGCTTAAAAGTGATTCCCTGTGGGGATACCATTGCAGGGTTCCAGGAAGCAGACCCTGCAGGTCTTGTTGAAGTAATAGACTACTTTAAGTCAAGGACCGAATATCTTTTCATTGATGCTCCTGTCGGGGTGAATGAAGATATTTTCCTGATGCTTCCCCATGTTGACAATGTTATCCTGATCGCTACTCCTGATCTGGCATCAATGGCAGATGCCCTTAAGATGAAAATCATAGTAGAGTCTCTGGGATGCAGGATCAAAGGTATCGTATTGAACCGTGTTGATACAATGAACCTCGATGAAATAGAAACGATAGTTAAAAATACAATGGAACTGGAAATATTATCGGTAATACCGAACGATCCAAATATACAAGAAGCCGCCATGAAAATGGTCCCTTTGGTTACATATCTTCCAGATTCTCCTGCATCCATTGCATTGACCAGGCTTGCAGCAAATATTGCGGGAGTGGAATATAAACCAATGATTAAGAAAGCAGGGTGGTTCCAAAGGCAGATTGGAAAATTAAGGGTCAAAGGAACTGAAAAATATGGACCGAACTGAAGAAAGAAACACTGATGAGAAAAAGTTAGTTGGAGATTCCGCAGCAGCATTAGTTGAAAGCGGGATGGTGGTAGGCCTGGGTACCGGTTCGACCACTGCTTTTGCCATACAGGCATTGGGGCGCAGGGTCGATGAAGGATTGGATATACAAGGAATTCCGACGTCGTACCAATCCCTTTTGCTGGCTATTGAATGGGGAATTCCGCTCACATCTCTGGACCAGGACCCGGTACTGGACATTGCTCTTGACGGGGCTGACCAGATTGATGCAAACCTGTTTGTCATAAAGGGTGGCGGTGCTGCACATACCAATGAGAAGATCGTTGCCTGCTCTTCGAGGCGGTTCGTGGTACTTGTTGATGAGAAGAAAATGGTTGACACTCTTGTCCACCCAGTACCGCTGGAAGTTATACCAAAGGCGCTGGAACTTGTCAAACGGCAGGTCATGGAACTGGGAGGCATTCCCAGATTACGGATGGCCGTGCGTAAGGACGGACCTGTTATCACGGATAATGGCAACCTGGTTGTAGATGCCGATTTTGGAGACATTCATGACCCATGGAAACTGGCAAAGCAACTGTCAGCCTGTACCGGTATAATAGAACATGGTATATTTGATAATGCAGATGAGGTCTATGTGGGCATGCCTGATGGTACGGTGAAAATATTGAAGTGCAATCGTTGAAATAGACCGGAATGGTTGGTGTCAATAATGACGGTACGGTTGTTCAAGAAACTGGAAAACTTCCATGAACTGCATGAATCAGTTCACGACAGCCAGACGCTTCTATCTATCCTCCAAAAAGAACTGGCTGGTTACACTGTTTTTGACCTGATGAAAATACAGGCACAACTTGAGAAGGAAAGCAGATATCTTCCTCCCGGATATAAAGAAATGTTCAAAGAAAAAATGGGAGAACAACTCTTTGGGAATTATAAGGCCATTCTTTCCGGGGACATTTGCCATAACCAGAAACTGGATGTCGAATTATACACAGACTTCCTTAATACCTTCCAGAGTAAACTGGACGACCGGACCGATAAGCACTTTCCCGATATGACCATACTGTACCACATGTGCGCCCTGTACAATATTTTTGTCACACTTACTCCGCCGCATCCTGAAGGTACCCTATTTCCCGGGGGCTATGTTGTTGAAAGAAAAGGTGAGGATTATTACTGCCCTGTCAGGGAAAAGCAGGAAGACAACAGTGAAGCTTTGTGTAAATTCTGCGTTGCCAAACAGACGGATATGGAATAATCATGGGTCCAGTTAATCAAAAGGGTATATAAATAATCAGTTCTCATTTTATTGATAATACAGGGAGTTAATCGTATGAATGGAGACAATAAAAACCCGTATGATAATATTTGCAGCCAGCTTGAGAAATGCACAACCCAACTGGGATTGGACCCTGGAATACATGAAATCCTGATCAATCCCAAGATGATACATACTGTGTCACTCCCTCTTAAGATGGATAACGGAGAGATCAAAGTCTTTACAGGATACCGTGTACAGCATAATGATGCCAGAGGTCCATTTAAAGGAGGTATACGATATCATTATGAAGTGTCAATGGATGAAGTCAAGGCACTGGCTATGGCCATGACATGGAAATGTGCTGTTATCGACATTCCCTACGGTGGCGCCAAGGGTGGTATTGTCTGCAACACCAAAGAGATGTCCATTGGCGAAAAGGAACACCTTACAAGACGATATACTACTGCAATATCCCAGTTTATCGGGCCTTACCGCGATATACCTGCACCTGATATGTATACCGATGCCCAGACTATGGCATGGATTATGGATACATACAGTGTCATGCAGGGATATTCTACCCCTGAAGTGGTGACGGGAAAGCCCATTGAACTTGGTGGAAGTGAAGGACGGAATGAAGCTACGGGCAGGGGAACTGCTATTTGTCTAAGGGAATGTGCCAGAAATCTGAACATGACCTTAAAGGATTCAACGGTTGTTGTACAGGGATTTGGCAATGTGGGTGTACATGCTGCTATGACGTTATACAGTATGGGATGCAGGATAACTGGACTGAGCGATTCGAGTGGTGGCATTTTCAACCCTGAAGGACTTGACCCCAGCAAGGTATTGGCCCATAAAATAGAGACCGGCTCAGTTCTGGGATACCCGGGAAGTGAAGAGTTGACCAATGAAGAGATTCTGGAACTTGAATGTGACTTTTTGATCCCTGCAGCTCTTGGACACCAGATACATGAAAAGAATGCCGGAAATGTAAAGGCCAAAGTTATTGTTGAAGCTGCTAACGGTCCCACTACAACTGAAGCTGATGAGATACTAAGTAAGAATGGTGTATTCCTGGCACCTGATATCCTGGTGAATTCCGGCGGAGTAATGGTAAGTTATCTTGAATGGGTCCAGAATATCAACCGCCAGCACTGGAGTTTGACCGAGGTCAACCAGCAACTTGAGTACACGCTTGTAACAGCATTCAAGAATGTATGGGAAATGAAGGAAAATATGGGTGTGAATATGCGGGATGCGGCCTTGAGTGTGAGTGTAAACAGGGTGGCTAATACGATTCAGATGCTGGGACTTTTCCCTTAGTTGATATATTATATTTATTTGAAGCGATACGACTAATAAATAAACGTTACACACATGAAAAAACAACATTTTTATCTACTAGCCTGCTGATTATCTTCTCATGAATGCACTATATCTGGAAGATTGCTACCTCAAGGAGGCAGAGGTCACTGTTGAAAGTGTGAAGGACGATAAATTTATAGTGCTGGACAAAACCATTTTCTACCCCAATTCAGGCGGTCAGCCCCACGATACAGGCAAATTCTTCAAGCATACCGAAGAGTTCAGTGTATTCTATACCGGCAAGTTCGGTGATACCATAAGCCATGAGGTCTCAAAGTCCGGACTGACCCCTGGTGATAAGATAAAGGCTGTAATCGACTGGGACCGGCGATACCTCTTCATGAAATACCATACAGCCAGTCACATCCTGGCAGCCATAATCCACACAGAGACCGGAGCGCAGATATCCGGCAACCAGATAAATGAGGATAAGACCAGGGTGGATTTTAGTCTTGACGATTTTGACCGGGAACTCATACAGTCATACGAGACAAAGGTCAATGAGATCATTGACCAGAAACTTCCGGTCAGCATCAATATCATGCCCGGGGATGAAGCCTTCCGGATACCATCGGTGGTCAAACTCAAGGACGCTTTTCCACCTGATATACAGGAGATACGGGTCATTACCATTCCCGGGGTGGACCAGCAGGCATGCGGCGGCACCCATGTGGTGAATACTGGTGAGATACCTCATATCGAGATATTCAAGGCCGAGAACAAGGGTAAGAACAACAGAAGAGTCTATTTCAGGTTCAGGGATGAATGAATAACTGAGGCATTGTTATGGTGGATACTACAGCAGGGGATTTTATCAAACATCTTGAAGATACTGCACAAGCTATTAAGAACGAATCCGACCGTTCCAAGAAATACAGGGCCGGTATCGCCACACTGGCACAAAAGGCAGTTGTTACGAACAATACTGCCTATCTTGATGCTGCCGAACAGTTCACCAGGCACATTATAGACCCACATGACAGGTCAAAGGCATTTGTAGATATTATCAGGGCTACGGCTCGTATATCCAGCAATACGGCCCGCTTTGAACTGCTCGAGAGTGCAATGACACTGTCAGCCAAAACCGATACCGGGCATGACAGAAGCCATTGCCTGCAGGGTGTTGCGGTGGCCATGGCAGAAGTGAGTGTAAAAAATAACAATGCACAAACGTTTGAAGATGCCAGGCGACTTGCCGCTACTATCGAATATGATACCTATCGCTCATCTGCGCTAAGAGGCATCTCTCGTGCCCTTCACAACTGTGATGATGCAGCGGCGGTGGCAGGGACAGAGGGAGCACTGAAGATGGCAGAGATGGCACTGGATGTGATCGATAAGGCCGGGAACATCGAACAGGATATCTTCCGGGTGTCGGCTTATGTAGACCTGACCGCGCTGTTCCTTGAAATTGGTGAAATGGACAGGGCCGGACAGTGTATTGTCAAGGCCCAAAGTGCAGCTGACAATCTGACAGATGAGTTCGAGCGCTCGTCCATGTTCCAGGCCATAGCCGAGGCCCTGGTTCGGATGGGTGTCAGGACAAAGGATAGGAAGATGCTTGAAGATGCTGTGCAGTCATACGGAAAGGTCACACGGGAATATTACCGCACCTCAACACGGCGGACGCTCGCCAGTGTACTGAGTAACGTGAAGGAAACTGAATTACTTGAGAAAATACACACACAGGAATCATGAATTATAAAAAATAGCCCTTACTATAGTTCATTTTCCCCAGAAAGCATTCCCTTTGCGTTTAATTTCTAAAAAAGCCTTAAGTGTTTCCAGTTCATCCTGCGAAAGCGTATCGATAAGTTCCTGTTCCACTATCTTGGCATGTTTTTCAGGTATATCCATGTAAAATAGTTCACCTTCCCTGATAGTGCGGCCTACTACCGGTCCGTCAATAGAAACTGCAACCTGTGAGCCATACTTTGCGTCATCGACATTCTCGCCTTTGTCCTGAATGACCTTTATGACACCAATGCGAGCTCCCGCTTCATTCATCACATTCAGTTTCTTCTTTATGACCCCGCCTTCCACTTCCACCCCCACCACAGCAGGTTTGCTCTGGCGGAATGTATGGTCTGGCAAGATCCGGAACTTACCCGGCCTGATGACTGCTTCACTTCTTTGTTTTTCAGTAAGTGCCTTGATGTTCTCCACATGCTCTTCAAAATCTTCCACCAGCCGGTAAATAACATCGCTTATAAAGAGCTTGACATCGGTTCTCTGGAGCTCATCAAGAGCATCGGGAAGTATTTCCACATTAAATCCCATTACTACTGAATATAACGGGTCTTCGATGGCAGAAGCTTCAACAATATCCCGTCTTGAGATATTCCCGATATCAGCTTTTCGAATCGGTACTTCGGCACCTTTGAGCTCGTTTACCATAGCTTCGAGACTGCCGATAGTATCGGCCCGGATAATAATACCTACAGTATCGGTTTCAATTCTGGTCTGGTTGATCTCAGACCGGATTTCCTCTGCAATCGTGGGAGCGTTTTCCTTTGTGACCACTCGTATAGGCGCACCTGCAATAGCTTCGTCCAGACCCGGTGCGGATATCTTAAAGCCTGCAGCAGCAGTAACATGTTTTACCTGGTTGAACTTTTCCTCCCTGGATATTTCAGACAGGGGCCTGGGTTTTAGCAGGGCTCGTATCTTCGTGACAATTGGCTCGTTCAATGTACCCACCGCCACCAAATCTCCCACCTTTATCTCGCCTTCATGCAGGATAGCATCGAGGGTCATACCTAATCCACGTTCTTCTTTGACCTCCAGCACCACGCCGACACCCGGTCCGGTAGTACTGTACTCAAGGTTTGTTTCCAGGAATTTCTGGGCCAGTCCAAGCAGCACGGTAAGAATATCGGGCAAACCTTCGCCAGTTTTAGCACTGATAGGTATTACCGCGATCGTGCTCTGGAAATCCCGTATCCTGTCGTACCGGTCAGCACTGAAGCCATAATTATACAGTTCGCCCACTAATTCGTACAATTTCGTATCAAGGATCGACCTTATGTGTTCTGGCTGCTTTTTGTACGATGCAAGGAACGGTGAGCCCGGGATCGGGTCCCAACCATGGAGACGGTCGATCTTATTGGCAGCTACGACAAATGGTGTTTTATACTTTTTCAGGATATTGATCGCCTCAATGGTCTGGGGCTGGAATCCCTCATTTACATCTACTATCACTACTGCAAGGTCAGCCAGTGCTCCACCCCTTGACCGTAGGGTAGTAAAGGCATGATGTCCGGGAGTATCAATGAAAAGCAGACCGGGAAGTTTGAATTTATCCTTGACCTGGTTTCCACAGACCTTGTTAATTACACTAAGAGGGACCTCTGTAGCACCGATATGCTGGGTAATGGCACCGGCTTCCCCATCTACTATGGCCGTTCCACGTATCTTGTCCAGGAGACTGGTCTTTCCATGGTCTACGTGACCCATAACACAAACAATTGGAGTACGGAGATTCTTATCATGTGCCATTTAATATCCCCTGTTAAAAATTATATCCCGGTGACAATATGGGTATGACACAATTTATAATTATGTGTCAGCGAACTGATGGTTCGCCGACCATTCCAAAAAATATGTATCAGTTAAAATTCATTCGTAGATCCACTGTTCATCTATTCTGGTAAATGAAACTATCTCGGATTCACTGAAATGGATGCCTATTTCCCGGTTCGCAGATCCAATTGAATCAGACGCATGTATGATATTGCGTCCCATATCCAGGCTAAAATCACCACGCAGAGTACCGGGTAATGCATCCCGGGGATTTGTCGGACCCACTGTTGACCTCATTATTTTAATGGCTTCCTTACCTTCCACTACCATTGAAACAGAAGGTCCGCTGGTAATAAAGTCCAGCAGTGACGTGAAGAATGGTTTACCTTCATGTTCGGCATAATGGGCCCTGGCCACATCTTCGGGAATAATGTACATTTTCAGGGCTACCAGCTTGAGACCACGTTCCTCTATGCGGGTAATGATCTTTCCGATAAGCCCCCGTTGTACTCCGTCCGGTTTGACCATAACATATGTTCGTTGCATGATATCCTATCCTAAAAATGAAAGACAACAGGTTTATTTTGATTTGAGGTTATGGGCTGTCCGGGTCCATTCCACACGTCTTGGTATCCTGCCAAGTTCCCTGTTGCTCTGACATTTACTTGAACAGAAATACATGGTTGAACCATCTTTCTTCACAAACATCTTACCTGTGCCGACTTCAATGTCGCCGCCACAGAATGAACATTTTCGTCTTTCC
>JAMJFV010000080.1 GCA_023544495.1 ANME-2 cluster archaeon | reverse complement strand
ATAGCGCGTCCTTGGTAATGTGCTGCGAGAATTTCGCAGGACTCCAAACAGGACGAGGTCGGGGGTTCAAATCCCCCCCGAGGCTTCTATGTCCTGATGTACAGAAAGCCTACTTTTGCTGGATTAATTGAATTATGTTGTTATTGTGAAATCGTTGGAAAAGTCTACATTTCTAGGTAATTTAGATCCTACCCGGGTGGGTGAATCTGTACGTGTTGTTAGGACCAACCCATTCATTATCGGATCAAAAAGGGTAAATATGGATATGCAATTTTGAAGATAATAATCTTGAATATATTGTAATAAACGAGACCGGATGCAATACATAAGGAATATCTCACAAATTCCAATATTTTGCTATAGCAGTTTAATTCCCACAACCTCTTTACCCAACATGCCATCTTGCAACAATATACTTTTTTTACCGTTAGTAATTCAATAACCACCTTTTTATGGTTGTAACTTCATGTTCGGCAACCCCAAGATGTGTTAAAACTCTGCTGACCCCACCCAATTCTTCAATTCTGCTGAAAAATCCATCCGCATCCTTTTTGGTTAGGTCCATACCCGATGCTAAGAAATCCCTGGATGCCATCTCCACAGGAAGTCCCACTGCAAGTTGAACCAGAGAAATTAATACTCCTGTCCTATCCTTGCCACTATGACAGTGTACCAAAGTAGGAATCTCTTCAGCAAGTAAGGAAAAACAATGACTGACAACCCTCGAATTATCAAGAAAGTCTACATGGGTGACACCAGTACGTGGTCCAAAAACTCTTTTGCTATCTAATTCCATACCCATACTCATCTCTACAATCTCAATGCGTCCCGAAGTATGATGGGAATAAGGGTACCTAGCTCGCTCATGATTACAACGAAGATCGATAATTCGACGGATACCCAATCTATCAAGCAAAACATCATACTCCCGTTCATGCTCGAATCTTGATAATGTTGAAGACCGGAGAAGCTGCCCCTCTTTTATAACATCAGGTGCGACCCATGCAATGTCGCGCAGATTCCAAATCATATCTCTGCTTAAGATATCTTGAAGTATGTAATTAATTTCATTGTTTGTTCTTGTCAATGAATGGTGTCTGCAAAGTAGTTTTGAATAAATACTTAGAAATTCTGCTTTGAGCCTGTTCAAAACTGGTCGAACTTCAGATAATACTAATGGAGCAGCTAACCGCTCAGTTGCTCTTCGCTGATTATGACCCATGCTTTCCAACAACTTACGCGGTGTATAAAGTAAAGCATCATCATCCCGTGCTAACTGAACAAGTCTACCATACCTGGTTAATGACAGATTATAATTGAAATAAAAACGAAACACATCGCCCTGTTGAGCATATCTTGATGCTAATTCGAAGGATTCAATGAACTTTTCTACTTCAATATTGACTAATATTGATAAATCAGAATTTTCTTCAACATTAGACCACCTTCTTAATGCTGTCCTGATAAATCCTTCTTTATCAACAAGAATCGCATTTGTCGGGTCAGCAATTTTAGAACTACGGTAAAATAGTTCTATATCTGATATATCAGCAACTGCAATTATATCGATTTTACAATGTTGAGCAATTGTTAAGATTACCCATTTATTTGACTCAGGTCTAATAATGTGTTTTATCTCTTTGGATAGAAATGAGGTGCAATCTTCAAGCACATCAGTGATAACTTCCTGCCGTGAAACCAGAAAAACAAGATCAATATCTGCCCATGGTCCCGCATCACCTCTAGCATGGGAACCAAGTAATGCCAGACCACTTACTTCAGGATGAGTACTGCTAAAAGATTTTATTTGTTCAAGAATTCTCGACGTTTTCATCGTCTTCACCATCCATAAAATCCATAATAGCATTGAATTGTTCTTCCACTGTTTTATCAGACATCATTGTTAGCCGGAAAAAGTGGATTTTCGAATTTGAAGTCCATTCCCTTTCCCATGAACGTTCTACCCCTTTGTGGATCTCAACAGCAGACCTATCAACATCCCCCCATTCATATGGTGACGGGACATCTTTGACCCTTCCAGAAGCCCTCTGTATACAGATATTCATTGGTGGGTCCAGCCAGAACACAAAAACAGGCATTCTTGAGGATAATAGCGCGCCCTTTACGGCATATACATGAGGTCCACCACCTGAGAACTCAAGCACAGTTCCACTAGGAGAACCACAAACGTTAATAAATTCTGTCCATGCCCTGTATTCTCCTGCAAACGTTCCATCACTATACAATTGCCTGCAATCATCAATACTGATGGACAACAGTCCCATCTTGTGAGAGATATACTTCGAAAATGTAGTCTTCCCGGCGCCCAGTGTTCCGATAATCATTATTTTCGGCCCAATCCCCGTCGTTAAAGATGATCTATTAATGATTTCTTGTATTTCAGAACCGGTTTCATTAATTATCACTAAACGTCCTTCAAGATCCTTACATAACGCCTGACCATTGTAGAATGGCTCAATTTCTTTGAATCGGTTCAGGTAGATTGGCATTCCTTTTCTATCAATGTGGAACCATCCCTTCTCATCACATGCTCTTGCAAATCCTTTATGGAACACATCAAGGTCAGGATATTCCCTCTCATGTACAGGGATGCCTTTTTTATCAATGTGCAAACACAATCCATCAAAACGACGCACAACAGCCGAACTTTCCCTGAAATCCCCTGCATACTTATATCGTTCAGGATACACATCCTCTCCATCAGGTAGAATATGATGATAACGACCGTCCCCATCTCGCACCACGCATAAACCGTTCTGGAAATTACCACACCAGTTAAACCTTCTTTGATAGGCTTGACTCCCATCAATCCGAATATGGAACCATTCATTCTCCAGCTGCACGGCAGCTCTCTCCTCATAGTACCCAAAAGTACGCGTGTACCGTTGATCATATGCAGGACAGCCATCTGGTCTAATATGAAACCATTTTCCATCCATTTTTACGGGTGCAAGCCCAGGAGAATGGAAGGGAAGGACTTCATCAAACCGGTTGCTATACATTGGTACACCAGATAAAACATGATGTGTACAGTTGGGTGATACCAGCAAATCCTTCCATTTATCAGGCTGTGATTTCCTTGTTTCAGTCATGATCCACACACCTCTGCGGGAGGGCGTCTCATATTACATCTCCTGCATACGGAATATTTCATGTGGTTATACAAAAGATGGCTATATTTCTCTCCTTCCCATATAGCTTCCATACCACCATCATCTGCTACATGCCCAAACATCCCGAGTTCCTGACGCTGCACGTCTGGAGCACAACAGGGATTGAAACGACCTTCATGGTTCACCCACGCTTCCTTACCAAGGAATGGACATGTCCAGTGAGGTGGTATCTCTGCATTTTCAATTGGAAGAGGAACAAAATTTTCGAGAATGACATTTTTCCCTTCTGGCAAATGCTTTACCCGGTCTTGGCATCGTTCAACAATCCTATTCCATCGCGACCGTGATTCAATTGAACGTCGCATATCAAGATGTTGCATCTCGGGCGAATGGACCCATAGGTGATGTCCTTTCACTCGTTCAATCCCAATATCAGCTGCCAGACGGATAATATCCAGGAGTTCATCCAGATTTATTTCCATAAATGTACATTGAAAAGTTAAACGGCAATGGTTACCACCAGACGCAGCAATATCATCACGTACTTTTACGAAGGTGTATAAATCATCCAATCGCTGCGAAAATTCAGAACCACGCATAATAGCTTCCTGAGTTGCAGCACGTGCACCATTCCAAGATATTTTAATATCACTTGAAACGGGGCACAATATTTCAGCCCATTTCTGCGGACCCAATTTTGGCCATGTGCCATTTGTTGTGAGATTGATCTTAATGCCAAATCTGGAAGATATTTTGATAATCTCATCAAAATGCTTATAAAGCAAGGGTTCACCCATTGTTGAAGGAATAATCTCACTTAATCCCTTTGAAGCCATCTGTTCAACAGTGCGATGTATCATATGGATATCCATCAGGCGACGTGGTTGGTGATTTTTATGTCCATTATTTTCCCTATGTTCTTCGCACATTATGCAATGAAGATTACAATCATCTGGGTTTGTATCAAATGTTATTCTCCATGGACCTGAAACTTGACGTGAAGACATACACATATCACCTTCCGGGTATTATTATCTCAAAACCAGTCTCAATTCCCCTTTTTCTTTCGAGGGGTTTTCTAAAAAGGTCCATCATTCGATTAACATGTCCTTCGATATCAGGGATACAGCCGTTTGTGGAATGAAGATAACCTCTCTTTCCAAGTTGAATGATAGAATCTGGATTATTGATAGCATCCTGTAGTCGGTTTGCCAGGTCATCCACGTCACGATGCTTGAAAAGAAGACCATTAACGCCGTGTTCAACAAGTTCGGACATTCCCCCATGGTCTGCAGTAATCACAGGAATCCCTGCCTGTTGTGCTTCCTGGATGACAAGAGGGGAGTTTTCATCCCAGATAGATGGAACAACGATTACATCAATATTATTGAAAACTGCAGTGACTATTTCTTCATTTCTGTACTCAGGAGACCATTTGATGCGATCCCTGCGATTTGAATCAAGACCATTTTCAATCCGCTTTAATGCTGGAGCATCAGGAAAACCTGCCCTGCCATAAATATTGAGGTTTGCTTCACCAATGGTCTTGCCAAAGGCTTTCAGGAGATGATCAATTCCTTTTGAAGCAGTTATGCGACCAATATACCCGAAATATATACTTTTATCCCGCATCCGTTGTCTTCCTTCCAGCCGGGTGAGATCAAATCCGTATGGTTCGAAAATAACTTTATTTGGATTGATTCCAAGCTCAGTAATCATCCGGTCACGCATATGTATGGATGGTGAAATGAACAAATCTATGTGTTTCATCTGATACTGAATCTCCATCATCCGGTTTTTCACCCAACGTATCCATTGTGAAACATCGTCTCCTTCCCGTTCAGGTACACCTCCCCATATCCGGGACATGCAATGGATTGCACACCTTCGATCATTTTGCCCTGGACACGATTTCCATATTTCTGATTCTCCTAATCCCATCTGCATAAACTGCCCTCTTGGACAAGCAAGCCAGAAATCATGGAATGTATAGACCACCAGTGCACCTGCCCTGGATGCTATTTCAGGGATACCTGTGGAAAGGTGATTCAAATGCCCTATATGGACGACATCAGGTTTTTCCTTCGATAATACTTTGTAAAATGCAGCATCCATTCCCACATGTCGATACCTGTCACGGGACCTGGCATGATTGGCAAGATATATCCTGATGGAGGGGACCTGCAGATCATTGTCTAACCTGATATCAAAATCTGGACGGTATGGATCTTCTTCACGGGTAAATACAGCTACCTCATGTCCCGCTTTAACAATCCCGCGGGCAATCGTCTGGGTATAAACTTCGGATCCTGCATTGTATTCAGGAGGGTATCCATGAATTACTTCAAGTACTTTCATAGTGATGCCTCCTGCATAGTAGCTGTGGTTATGAGCCAGTCTGGATTTTTAGAGATTTTCCATGCATTTTCAGGATTCAAAGCAAATGTTATGAAATCATTTATTAAACGCTCAACACCATCTTGAAGTGGTATTTTGCAACAAACACCAAGCAAATTTTTTAGATGTGATGGGTCACCGATAAAATTGTCCACATCAAAATCACGTGGCTTCCCTTTGATGAAGGGAATATCTTTACCTGATACTGATCTTACTAGGCTGGCAAGTTGCCCTAATGTAGTTCCTTGACCTGATACGACATTTATCGTCTCAATTCCATCCATTCTTCCATTTTCAATATGATTCACGGCTGCACTTATCGCTCCTGCAACATCATCTACATGAGTAAAGTCAAAAGTGTGGTCTTCCCCGTTTATCGTTATAGCACTACCTGTAATAGAGGCACGTACAAATGCCGGGATTACCCTTGTTGCATGGTCGTGAACAGAACCATATACATTAGAAAAACGGAGGATAACTGCTGGACTTTTTGTACATCTTGCATAATTGCGAACAAGATATTCTGCCGCGGCCTTTGATTCACCATAGATATTTACTGGTTTTAATGGATGCTCCTCACAAACTGGCATATTTGAAGCATAACCGTATACTTCTCGGCTACTTCCATATATGAACCATGGGGGACTGTCCAATTCAGCAAGGTCATGTAGGAGGTCCATGGTTCCCTTGACATTAATATCTATACATCTTGAAGGATCTTGTTCAGCATCCAGCACACGCGATACTGCAGCCAGGTGTATAACCCCATCTACTTTCTTTACAGCATTCTGCCTAGCAGTGATGTCAGTTATATCTTCGACCTTGAAAAATTTTGCCTTGTTCTCTGATGGCGGTGGTAGTATGTCCAACCTGCGAATTACATGCCCGTTCTTTTCAAGAAGTGGACTAATTGCACTTCCAATAAGCCCACTGCTTCCAGTAACAAGTATATTCATGCTGCAGCCGCCTTCACATAGATTTTGTTTTCAGCATTCCTTACTGGATATCTCCTTGATTTCAGGAATCTTGAAGCGTGTTTGACATTACCAAAAAGATCTTTTAACCGATAACCAGTTTCATTTTTTACCAAGGAACCCCAATCTGAATAGGTAATTTCTTTACCAGTTATCAGGTTTATTGCAACCTGAACAGGTTCAGGGAGTTCTTTAAGAGGAATATCAGTTGATACTCCCCCATTTGTTGCATGTTTCTTAAATTCAGGAACAGACAATTGATGCATTGAGCACTCGTTTGAATATTTTTCAATTTTAAGGCGTACATCCAATGGTATAGATAATTCTCCTTCAATGATCTCATATGGAATCATTCTGTTTGAAATCAATAAATTTATTTCAGGTGTCCACCAATCCTTATTTTTGTGATCCCTGAATCGGTCATTTGTTAGTATCCATGCATTGTTATCGTAAGCACGGGTTATCAATACCACATCATCGTAGTTTGTAATAAGGGTTAACCGCCCTTCATTGACCAATTTTTTTACGATCTCTGGATCTTCCATTTTCTTAACTTGATAATCCGGTAAGAGTGCGTGTGATTCAAATCCTTCCTTTGTTAGATCATTTAATGCAATTTCAATTCGTGATGCATGAATCGTTTTACTATCTTTATGGGCAACATTAGCTCCGTCGATGTACACTTTCGGTCTCAATTTAAGACCTCCTGGATTCTAATTTATGGTTTGAATCATTCGGGTACTCAATAATATCCGGGAACTTTAAATGGAAATTTGACCAACCACCTTCAAGACAGGCAACTTCATTAATATGATACATTGTTTTTATATCTGCAGCAGCAAGCCATGCCCTTGCAGGTTTTCCGGGGTGTCTGGAACTTCCCTGGCTAATGAATATCCACTGTTTATCTCTATGCTCTTTAATGAGATCTTCAAGAATCTTATGTCCATCTGTATTTTTTAGCCTGATATCAATCCATTTAATGTGGTAAGAATTGGGAAGGTATCCTTCTTTCCACTCAGAATCTCCCCGTACATCTATGAATATTATATTTCCTAATTCCCATTTTTCTTTAAGTTCGACTGCATTAAGCAATGGAACATCCACAATCCCCTCCCATCGGTCTCGTTCGCATAACATGCAAGTTGTCTGGTATCCCACTTCATGAATGTTGCAGAAAAACTGTACTTGGTGTGTCTGATGTAGATTAATGTTGCAATCTGGACACAATGCAACTTCACAATCCTTACAAATCAAAGTAAAGGGTTTTTTATGTTTTTCACAGAAGAGTTTGGATTTCCTGGCTTCTTTTAGGAGTTGAGAAAAGTCTTCTGTATCATGAAATCGATTTAACAATTTGCGGATATGTTCCGAAAAATTGCGGGTTCCTTTTTTTGACATCGACCAGTCAAAAACTTCCTTTGTTTCCGAATCAATTACTATTGATGCACGTTTATTTGTCAACTAAATACCTCTGGTGAATACATTTGTATACACATACTTGTGTATACAAACTATATAAATCTATCCTGGGAGTAAGACAGTACAGAAAAATAATACCCAAATATTAACGTATTTTTAGGTTGCGACAATATGGAAAAACAACTGGTCATTACAGATTGAGAATCAATCTACAGATTATGGAGATATTCAACTTCTATCCTGAGAAAAATCCCCCAATGGCTTTGAGTTTCCTTCATAACCCAGGGCAAACCTTTCATGAAGAATGAAAAGTCCAACAATAACCGCTATCAACAAGGGTCATTTTATACAAACACAATCAACCTCATCAAGTGACCAAAATACTCCGAGTCCCCACAACAAGGGTGCTCCCACCCTCTACGCCGTAGAGTAAAGAAGAGGGCCTTACGGCCTCCTCCTCCTCATCAAACCGTACGTACCGATTTCCAGTATACGGCTTTCGTTTGGACTA
>JAMJFV010000007.1 GCA_023544495.1 ANME-2 cluster archaeon | reverse complement strand
TGGCCCGCATGTCCGCGGGCCAGAGTGATGGAACTTATTGAAGCTCCTGATACGGATTATAATTCCATCGGCGGTCTTGATGAAGAGATTAAAGAAGTTATCGAGACCATTGAACTGCCTCTCACAGACCCCCAGATGTTCATCGACGTTGGTATCGAACCACCAAAAGGTATATTGCTGTACGGCCCGCCCGGCAGCGGCAAGACACTTATTGCTAAGGCTGTGGCCCACAGGGCCCATGCCACCTTTATCAGGATGTCGGGTTCCGAGCTGGTACAGAAGTACGTGGGTGAAGGTGCGCGGCTGGTGCGTGACGTGTTCCAGATGGCGAAAGACAAGTCGCCCAGTATCGTGTTCATTGATGAGATAGATGCCGTGGGAGGACGCCGGACCCACGACGGTACCACTGGCTCTGCTGAAGTGAACCGGACCATGATACAATTGCTTGCCGAACTTGACGGGTTTGAAGAGCGGGGTGATGTTAAGATCATTGCCGCGACAAACCGCATTGACCTGCTGGACCCTGCCCTGCTGCGGCCCGGACGGTTTGACAGGATCATTGAGATACCCATGCCGGATGAGAAAGGACGGTTGGAGATATTCAAGATACATACAAGGAACATGGCCCTGGATGATGAGGTGGATTTCGACAAACTGGTCAAGCTCACTGAGGACCTGAGCGGCGCTGATATCAAGGCGATTGTGACTGAAGCAGGTATGTTCGTTTTACGCAGGCGGGACAGGAAGATAATGATGAAGGATTTCATGGATGCATATAACAAGATTATTGTGGAAGAAAAGGAAGATGTTCCCTCTGGAATGTTCGTGTAGGCCGCCATTGGAAAAATATGACTGAATTGCTCACCAGGGACGAAGGAACTATTGCGCTGGATTTGGCGCGCAGGGCCATACATGAATATTTGGTCACTGGCCGGATTATTAAGGCGGACGGCCTGCCACCTAAGTTCTACGAGAACAGGGGCGTGTTCGTTACTCTGAACAAACGTTACGATTTCGGGAAAGAACTGAAAGGTTGTATCGGCCGTCCGTATCCGATCATGCCCCTTGGCAATGCGATAATAATTTCCGCGATCAATGCGGCTACGGAAGACCCGAGGTTCAATCCCGTGACCCCGGGGGAACTGAAGACTATTGAGATGGAAGTTACCGTGCTTACCATGCCAGTGCTCCTGGAAGGACAAAAAAGTGAACTTCCGGGTAAGATAAAGGTGGGCAGGCACGGGCTTATTGTTCAGAGAGGGAGAAACTCCGGATTATTGCTCCCACAGGTCGCTGTTGAGCATGGGTTTGATGAGGAGGAATTCCTGGGCCAGACCTGCATGAAAGCGGGATTGTACCCTGATGCCTGGTTAGAGGCCGATACTGATGTGTTTGCGTTTGAAGGGCAGATCTTCCAGGAAAGCTGATCTGAAAAACAATCTGTAAATAGATGCTAAATTACTGTTACACCATAGGTACTGATATGAAAAATAGTTACGCCGAACGTTACCCTGATTGCCGGATTGACGATACTGTTACGATATATGGCAGGAACTCAATTGGAGCTTACTGTACCATCATGCCAAATGTTTTCCTGGGTTACCCTGCTGGTAAGGTTATTGACGAGGCATCAAAACTGGACATTCCCCTTAACGAATACGATTTTTCGGGTATGACAATAGGTGACAATGCAATTATCCGTTCCGGTTCTATACTGTATTCAGATGTTACTATCGGTAACAATCTAAGAACAGGGCACACTATTCTGATAAGAGAGAGCACAACGATAGGTGATAATGTCCTTATCGGGACCAATGTCGTGATCGACGGAAATACGACCATTGGAAATAATGTAAGTATTCAAAGTAATGTTTATATTCCCACAAATACGCATATTGAGGATAATGTGTTCATTGGTCCCTGTGCTGTCCTGACAAATGATAAATATCCAATACGCAAGAAATATGAGCTCAAAGGACCTATCCTCAGGACGGGAGTTTCAATCGGAGCGAACAGTACGTTATTACCTGGAGTTGAGATAGGAGAAGGTGCTATGGTTGCAGCCGGTGCACTGGTCACGAAAGATGTACCACCCTGGAAACTTGCTGTGGGCTTTCCGGCAAGTATCGTTGAACTCCCTGTTGAATTGAGAACAAAGAATAAGATCTGATATCATGATACCAATAGCCAGACCAATTATTGAAGAGGACGAAATACATGCTGTGAACGAGGTCATGAGATCGGGAGTGATCGCAGAAGGCAGCAGGGTCGCGGAATTTGAAAACAAGTACAGCAAATACATAGGTGTAAACCATGCAATTGCGGTGAACTCGGGAACAGCTGCACTTCAAATCGCATTGCAGGCGGCCGGTATAGGTAAGGGGGATGAAGTGATCACGTCTTCATTTTCATTCATTGCAACCGCAAACTCCATTCTGTATACAGATGCAAGACCGGTATTTGCAGACATTTCACCTGATACGTTCAACATCGACCCGGATGAGATCCAAACAAAGATCACTCCCCGTACAAAAGCCCTCCTGCCTGTACATCTGTACGGTCATCCTGCAGAGATGAAAACCATAATGGAGATTGCAGAAGATAAAAAACTGGACGTTATCGAAGATGCCTGCCAGGCCCACGGTGCAATGGAACATGGAAGACATGCCGGTTCATTCGGGATCGGTACTTTCAGTTTCTATCCTACCAAGAACATGACAACAAGCGAAGGCGGGATGATCACGACACATGATATGGAGATAGATACTGTTGGACGGATGATACGCTCACACGGTTCAAAGCAGCGATATCATCATGAGATGCTGGGATATAACTTCAGGATGACTGATATTTCCGCAGCCATCGGTCTTGTCCAGCTCAAGAAACTTGATGATTTCAACCAGAAAAGAATAGAGAATGCCGGATATCTTTCAGCAGGATTGAAAGGGCTTCCAGGGATTGACACACCTCAGATACGAAGTGGCTGTACCCATGTATTCCATCAATATACAATCAGGGTAACAGATGATTGCAGATATGAGCGGGACAGACTTGTTACATTATTGGGTAAACATGGTATTGGGACCGGAATATATTATCCCATACCAATACATAAGCAGCCTTTCTACACAAGATTAGGGTATACCGATTCTTTGAAAAATACGGATATTGTTTCAAGAGAAGTTATATCATTACCTGTGCACCCTTCAGTCTCACGGGAAGAACTGGACCACATCATAACAACAATGGGAGAATTAACAGGATGAGAGCGGGAGTAATTGGCATCGGAGCCATGGGCCAGCACCATGTGCGCATCTACAACGAGATGGAACAAGTAGAACTTGTCGGCATATCTGATGTGTCCCAGAAGAGGGTCAACGAATTGGCCGGACTCTATGGGGTAAAGGGTTATACCGACCACAGGCAACTGCTTGAGCATGACCTTGATGTGGTAAGTATTGTCGTGCCAACGACACTGCATATGTCCATAGGAATGGACGCTATTGATGCGGGTGCACATATCCTGATGGAAAAACCCATTGCAGATACCCTGGAAAATGCACAGAGATTATCCAATGCCGCTAAAGAGGCAAAGGTAAAGTTAATGGTGGGGCATATTGAACGGTTCAATCCGGCGGTCATGAGGTTGAAGGAGATCATTGATTCGGGAACGTTAGGCAAGATCGTTTCGATATCTACCCGCAGGGTAGGACCCTATAATCCCAGGATACGGGATGTAGGAGTGATACTTGATATAGGGGTGCATGACATCGATGTAATATCATATCTCTACGGTATGAAGGTCAATGAGGTATATGCCATTGCCGGTGCAGATATCCATTCAATGGAAGACCATGCAGCGATCATGCTCCGATTCGACCATGAGTTCTCAGGACTGGTAGAGACGAACTGGCTGACCCCCCACAAGGTCAGGAAGCTCACTGCCATAGGTGTCAAAGGTGTAGCATATCTTGATTATATCGACCAGACCGTAGAACTGCATGATGGGGGATGGATCAGGAAAGCCAAAATAAACAAGGAAGAACCTTTACAAAAAGAACTTGAATATTTTGTTGGCACAGTTACACGTGGCGAAGATCCGCAACCGTCAGGGGAGGATGGGATCCATGCTCTCAGGGCTGCAATGGTGGCAATAGAATCATACCAAAAAGGAAAGGCATTAAAGATTTGAGATCATTTTCCAAAAAAATATGTGATATTCATGAACGACCTTAAAGAAATATTGGATAAAAAAGGTCCCATCAGGAAGATCGGAGTGATCGGGATGGGATATGTGGGCATACCTGCAGCGGCGCTGTTCGCGGATTCGAATCATTTTGACCTGGTATTGGGATTCCAGAGGGATACTCCTTCTTCGGGCTACAAGATAGAAATGATAAATCGGGGCGAAAGCCCTTTAAAAGGCGATGAACCTGGGCTTGAAGACCTTATCAATAAAGTAGTAAAAGGGGGTAAGTTCAGGTGTACGTCAGAATTTTCCAGGATATCGGAGGTGGATGCCGTGACTCTGGCCATCCAGACACCTTTTGCCAATCCTCAGGACCTTGAGCCTGATTTTGGTGCTCTGATAGAAGGCATAAGACAGGCGGGGCGGTATATCAGTAAAGGTACGCTGGTGGTGCTGGAGTCCACAATAACGCCAGGCACTACCGGTGGTATGGCAAGACAGATACTGGAGGAGGAGTCAGGTCTTATTGCAGGAAAGGATTTTGCCCTGGCACATGCTCCCGAGCGGGTAATGGTGGGCAGGCTGCTACGCAATATCCAGGAGCATGACCGTATTGTTGGTGGTATCGACCAGGCCAGCACTGACCGGGCAGTGGAACTGTATACTCCGGTTATGACGACAGGAAGGGTCATTCCCATGACGGCCACGGCCGCTGAAGTGACCAAGACTGCAGAGAACACGTTCCGCGACCTCCAGATCGCTGCCATCAACCAGCTGGCACTGTACTGCGAGGCTATGGGCATCAATGTCTATGATGTGCGTACGGGCGTGGACAGCCTGAAAGGGGAAGGTATCACCAGGGCCATGCTGTATCCGGGTGCGGGTGTGGGCGGGCACTGCCTTACCAAGGATACGTACCATCTGGAGCGGGGCGTGAAGATCTCGAAAAGAAGGCTGGATTATCCTCAGGGGCTTGATTCTCTATTTGTGCTGGCCCGAAAGGTGAACGATTTCATGCCGGTGCATATGTATAATTTGACCGTTGACGCTCTTTCACGGGTGGACAGGACTCTTTCCGGGTCCAGGGTGGCCATTCTGGGATGGGCGTTCATCAATAATTCAGATGATGCCAGGAATCCGCCATCAGAGCCTTATAGGGACCTTTTGCTGGATGCAGGGTGTGAAGTGGTCGTGCATGACCCTCATGTGATGGAGTATCCGGGTGTGGACATTTCCCATGAGCTATCTGATGTGGTGAAGGGTGCTGATGTGGTAGCAATATTGACCGGGCATAATGAGTATTTCAAGATGGATGCTGGTCTATTGAAAGGATTGATGGATAAGAAGCATCCGGTGATTGTGGACGGCAGGAATGTTGTGGATGCTGATGGGTTCATTGGTGCGGGATTTGTGTATAAGGGCATTGGAAGAGGGGATAAGAACGGGCATGAAATGAATTGACGATTTGATTCGAATGTATTTTCCCCTGATTCGGTTGGCTGTGCTCAAAGGTAATGTTGTAATCTACCTTATCGGTATATTACATTTAATTTTGTCCAGGGGGTATAAGAATTGGAACCTAAGATATCAAGAACAAAAGAAGAGTGGAGAAAAGAACTGGCTCCTGAAAAGTTCCATGTATTGATAGAAAAGGGAACTGAGCCGCCATTCACTGGTAAGTTCAACAAGTTTGACAGGGAAGGCGTCTATGTATGTGCAGCCTGCGGGCAGGAGCTGTTCCGCTCGGACGAGAAGTATGATTCAGGCAGCGGGTGGCCGAGTTTCTGGACCCCCATCTCGAATGATAAGGTGGAACTGAGACCTGATAACAGTCTTGGGATGCACAGGACCGAAGTGGTGTGCAGCAGGTGTGGCGGGCACCTGGGGCATGTGTTCGATGACGGACCGCAGCCGAGCAGGGAGCGGTATTGCATCAATTCGCTGGCGCTGGAGTTTGAAGAGGGGAAGGGTTGATTTTTTCGATGTTGATCATCTGATCGAAAAAAGTGTTTGAGTATATCAAAGAGATTTATCGCAAAAATAAGGAGTTGCTTGAAGCCGGCTTTACTCCAGAAACAAATAATGTCATGGAGCAGTTATTTTCTATGATAAATGATTTTGTTCATCAGGTGCGATCTTTCAAAACAAAATGCGGGTTGGCAAATTTTTTCTATAATCTGTTTACATTCATATTCATGAATAAAAGAAAGTGTAATACTTGTAAATGGAAAGGGCATTCTCCATTAGACAGAGCGATAAAAAATTGTGGATGACAGTATAGATATCATATGGATTGTTACGGGAATAGTGGTAACTATCACAATATAATCGATTTCGGAAGGATTTTGAGTGATATGGATGCAAAATTCAACTATTGAGGAAAGCAGATTGAAATTTCAGGTAATTGATATATGATTTGTCAATAATTTCTGATGCACCAGAATAAAATAAAGAGTCTTAAATATCAAATAGGTAAAATTATATAACATTAATTACTATGTTTGTTTACTAATTGGGAGGATAGAGCTTAGCAAGAATTGGTTGGGGGATTATCTTGGATTGCCGGTCAATGATATTTAGTAATTATCTGACAAGGTATGATTACTATAATCATTCCGATCATGTTTAGATTCAAATAATCGTCACTCACATCAACATGCTACGCTCTTCAAAATTTAGAGGAGTGTAAATATATGAAAAATCGATATCTATTAGGTGTAGCCATAGCTATTCTATTATTAGCAGGTGTAGCAGTGGCGATTGTACCGCCACCGCCAGCGAATCAGAACATAGGATTCTACGATACATTTATCGCTGACCTGACCCCGGAATCATGCCATTCTGCAGCACCGTGCCACGGATCTGATGACACAGCAATTGCCAACAGGCACCATCTGCTTGTTCCAAGCGGCGAGTGGACATGTCTAAACTGTCATCCGGTTGATCCGAATTCTCCGGGAGGCTATGGTGTTATCATTGAAAGGGATTGTATCCAGTGTCATAACGGGACAGCATGGTCAGAAAATCCTACTGAAGTGACTATCCCCAGGCCGCATCATTTCAGTACAAGTGCGATTTCAAGACATTGCAATGATTGCCATTCTTACATCGACAACTACGATGACGGCCATTATGTACCGGCCTATAATACGTCTTTACTAACTCCATTGGCAGATTATAAGTTGATAAATGCAACCAGTGGAAGGCTGTGGGGCGGTTGTAGGGCATGTCACTGGTTAGATGATACAGCTTCTCCGGTGATTCTGGATAACCATGATACGCACCATGATGCAACCAGGGGTATTCCGGGCAGACAGTGTACCTGGTGCCACGTTGGCAACGCTTCTTTACTTCGGAGTGATGGAAGTGCAAACGTGCTGAGAATTTATCTCTCGGATCCATATGGATTTGGATGGGACACCGTCAATCGACACTTGGAAATCAGAAATTCGGCAATACTGAATGCTGGCGATACAATTAATGGTACAGGATGTGAGAAGTGCCACAGTGTAGCCATGATCCACAATATCCAGTACGACTATGACAATACCACCGGACAGCTTGGCTACGGCCATATTGGAACAGACTGGGATTGTAACGGTTGCCATGCATTCTGGGATGCAGGTGCGGCATCATTACAGGGCGCAATAATTCCAGACATGACAAGTGTAACGCCAAATAAGTTGAAAGCGGGTGCACCCACCAGGGTAACAATCACCGGCAGCAACTTCCTGAGCGGTACTGGTACCTATACCGCAGCGGTTTCTGTCGATGGAACGCTTTTGACGCCTGATTCCGTACGTGACAACCAGATAGTTGTAACGGTACCTTCAATGACGGCAGGAATACATTCTATAAGGGTTGTGAAGAACGGAGACATAGAGCCCAAATACACCAGCCCGGGTATGCTGGTAGTTGTAGAACAGGCAGATATCACATCGGCAGCACTGGCTAACGGTAAGATAACCATTACCGGTACAGGATTTGGTGCTGAGCCCGACTCAGCATTCAATGACCTTGGTTTGTTTATTGACCAGACTACTGGCAAAGGCAAGAACAGGGTAACAACTACCATAAAAGCTGATATTATCAGCTGGACCGAGACTGAGATCATAGCTCAGGCGAATATCAGAGCAGGTGAATTGACCGTTAAATCGCTGAACGGTGAAGACTCAGTAAATATCGCAGGTAGAGGTAAATCTAAAAAATAGATAGTTGAGTTGAAAGAAGACTGCTTTCTTCTTTCAACTTTTTTTCCACATATATGAATTTCCACAATAGCGGATAATTCAACGGAGGTAAAAATATGAAAAATAGAATTTTTCTATTATCAGCAATTATAATCATTTTAGCAATTACCTCGGGGTATGCAATTGTACCCCCGCCACCAGCAAATCAGAATATAGGGTTTTACGATACTGCAGTTAATCAACTTACTGCAGCTTCATGTCATAATGTGGCTCCCTGCCATGGGCCAGATGATACAGCTATTGCAAATAGACACCATTTGCTTGTACCAGGTGGTGAGTGGAATTGTCAAAATTGCCATCCAGTTGATGCAGGTGCCCCGGGAGGTTACGGAGTCGTCATGGAAAGAGATTGCATCCTGTGTCATAATGGAACGGCATGGTCCGGCAATCCTGATGAGGTCAATATCAGCAGACCGCATCATAACACGACAGCGGCACAGACCAGGCAGTGTGGAAATAATACTGGTTGTCATGGGGCATATGTAGATAATTACGATGATGGTCATTATGTTCCTCCATATCCGGTATCAATGGTTACACCTAATGTAACCTATAATGTAATTAATGCAACGAGTGGCAGATATTGGGGAGGCTGCTGGGCATGTCATCAGGAAAATTCAAGTGCCAGTCCTATAATCCTGTCTAATACAAATACTCATCATAACGAATTAGTAGAAGTGACCGGTGGGCCAGGCAACAGTGGTAATTTATGTAACTGGTGCCATGGTGAGACTCCAGGACAGCCAAGTATAGTCCTGGGAATTCGGTATTGTGAACAGTGTCACAGTGTGGGCACGATACATAATATCCAGTATAATTATCAGAATAATGGACCTTTGGGGTATGGCCACATAAACAATAACTGGGATTGCTGGGGATGCCATGCATTCTGGGATGCAGGTGCAGACAATCCTTTTGCCGGACCTGTTGTGCCAGACTTGACTGAAATGAGTCCGAACACAGTGATTGCCAGTATACCGACAGACCTGATCATCACAGGTACTAACTTTATCCAGGAACCGTATATAACTACCGTATCTATTGATGGAGTCAGTTATGCTCCCAGGAGTATAACAAATTCACAGATAGTGGTTGCTACCCCTGCGCTCAGTGCAGGTGTTCATGAGATTAAAGTTGTGAAAGGCAAAAAGCCAAGCCAGACATCAGGTTTGATAGTGGTTCCTCCAGTTGGGATCACATCTGCAAAGATGAGTGGAGATACCATAACAATTGAAGGAACAGGATTTAATCCGCAACCTGACCCATCATTCAACAGTCTTGGTGTATTCGTTACCCATAAGACAAAGGGTAAGACAGGTACCTTCAGGACAGATGTGATCTCCTGGTCAGATACCCGGATCGTCATTAGCGATACAGGAGTGGGCATAAGAGATATCCTGACCGTGAATGCACTGTACGGCGATGTTTCTGCAACAATCACCAGAGATAAATCTCAAAATCCAAAGAAGCCAAACCCAGCACAAGAACAACATGATGTATGAAATGGAGATCAGGATAACTATGTCACCTAACCAAACCTATTCCAGATGCATGAGGACCCCGCACAGAATAATGTTAATTTTTTGTGCGATTTTCATCGTAAGTGGAGTTGCACTTGCAGAAGACCGCGATGTTATCATTGGTTTTCATCACCCTGTCGGTCCAATCGAAAAAGTGCTGATACACGAGCATGGGGGAGTCGTGAAAAAGAGCTTCCATCTGATTCCGGCTATCGCTGCTAAAATACCTGAGAATAAGATCGAAAAATTGAAAACAAATCCACGAGTGGCCTATGTTGAATATGATCAAATTTTCGAGGCGGCGGCAGATGAGTACTCCAGTTCATGGGGAGTACAGCATATTGGCAGCGATATGGTGCATGCTCAGGGTATTAATGGAACCGGGATCAGGATAGCTATACTCGATACAGGGATCGACTATGACCATGAGGACTTAAACGATAACTATAAGGGCGGTATTGGTTTTGTTCAGGACCCACAGGGTAACGTTGATCCAGGCAACTACGATGACAGTTCCAGTAGCCACGGGACTCATGTTGCCGGAATAATCGCTGCGGAAAATAACGGCATTGGAGTGGTAGGGGTAGCACCGAATGCAGAAATATATTCTGTAAAGGTCCTGGATGGGGCAGGTTTTGGTCTTTCCAGTTGGATCGTCTCTGGTATCCAGTGGGCAGTGGATAACAACATGGATATCGCAACAATAAGTATCCAGAGCACTGAGGATTCACAGGCATTACATAATGCTATTGATAATGCATATGATTCAGGTGTCCTTCTTGTAGCAGCAGGAGGGAACGCTAATGGGGGCAGTGTCAGATATCCGGCAGCATATGACTCTGTTATTGCCGTTACGGCTACTGATGCGGATGACCATCTCGCACGTTTTTCACCCATTGGTCAGGAAATCGAACTTGCAGCGCCTGGAGTGGGAATATATTCAACCATAAGGGGCGGCTATGGCATTATGGATGGAACTTCCATGGCAGCTCCACATGTAACAGGTGTGGCAGCTCTTATTCTGTCGTCAGATTTCCAGGATGTGAATGGAGATGGAGTAAGAAACAACAATGATGTCAGGATCCTGCTGCACAATGCGATAGATCTGGGTGATCCGGGAAGGGATAACCTATATGGATACGGTTTGGCAGATGCACAGATGGCAGTCATGGAAATTTCCGGGACAAGAGAATTAACATTGACAAGGACATATAGTCCACCGAAAAATAATGCCGGATACGTAGAATTATTGACAGGAAACTATTCAGTATTGATGCAAAATATCAATTTATCACACATTAATATGGAAGTCTATGAGAATGGGGTCATTCGAAATGATCTCTCTTCCAGGTATAATTTCAAAAAATCAAATATGCCGCAAAATATTTGTGTCGATCTGAATGTCTCGGACATGCTCGAAATTGTGTTCATACCTTATGGAGTAAGAGGATCAACAGGGTATGTTACGATCAGAGGATAATGATGAAGGAATAGTGACTTGATCCGGATGATGTCAGGAGGAAGTAACGGTAAAAGGGGTAAAGAACATATGAAATTACGTTGGATTTTGAGCTATGCTGTATTATTCCTGATCTTCATCAGCTATGTATCCTCATCGTCTCCTTCATATACTACTGAGGAAAATTGCAGACGTTGTCATAGTATTACCGTAGACAGGCATCATCTTCTGGTGCCAGATGGAATGTATCAATGCACAGATTGCCATATGATGCAATATGATTCACTAAATCAGGAATATTATCCTGAAGTGATCAGGAATTGTCTGATCTGCCATGCCGGAACAGATCATACGGATGCCCATCATCTCCTTTTGGTGGAAGGGTTATTTGTTTGTTCAGATTGCCATCCAATGAAATATGATGCTCAAAATCAGACATATTATCCCGAAATACTATGGGATTGTACCGTATGCCATTCGACCGTATCAGATCCGGGTTCCCCACTTCCTCCATCTATACCAGAACCATTGAACCCTCCATCGATGCTCAACTTTTATCCGCTATCTCCCGTACAAGATATTACCGGGGCTTCACGGACATTTAACATCACGGTTGATCAGGGTGCTGACGTATCCTGGTATATCAACGGAAATCTGGCCCAATCGAATGGAACTGTTTCAGAAGCACGATATACTAATGACAGCGCAGCCGCAGGAACCTGGGACGTAAGCGCAATAGCAGCAAATGACAACGGAAGCGTAAGGTACACATGGAGATGGAAAGTCATGTACGATTTTAATGGTTTCCTGGCACCCATAAAAAATGATGACAGTAGTGTCTTCAGGCTGGGAAGTAAAGTCCCGATTAGGTTTCAATTACATGATGCTAATGGTGACGATATCACAGATGCAATTGTACGATTAAGTATCACCAGGATGACCTCGACAACTACAAGGACATATTCAGAACCTTATGTGACTGAAACTGAGCCAACTGATGATGTCTTCATATTTACCACGAGCCATATGTACAGGTATAATCTCGCGACGAGAAATATGTCAAATGCAACCTGGCAGATCAGGTTGGATATCGATGATGGAACTTCGAAAACGGTAAACATTTCTCTTAAAAGTTAAAGCATCAAGGTGATTAATACCTGATCTCCCACTACATCAGGTTAAATCTCCTTATTTTTTCCCATATCTATCACATCATAATGTATGGTCTATACAATAAACCGCTGATGAACACCATGAATATTTCTGAAAATCAATTCCGATGCACAAGGATTGAAATTACTGCCAGTATCCTGTGGAATTATTCTCAGTTTGAGTTCACATATACAGATAAATCGTAATGAGAAACACATACTGTTATGGTATTCGTTTGCAGTTGTTAACCTAAAGAATATGTTACCATTGTGCGATCAAGTCTCATATCTGCAGGGTCATCCTCAACATCAAAATGAGGTATCCCGTATTCATCGTTCATTTCAGCAACAATTTTCTCAAAATCTGACCCCGCCATCAGTTCCCGGAAGAGCACAGCCATTTGCCCTATTTTCTTGTAATCGCAGAACCACTGGTGCAGGATAAGGTCTACACCTTCATATCCCACAAAGTCCCTGAAAGCATCTTTGTAATACATTTCACTTTTACAGCAGTCAAGATAATACAATTGATACGGTTTTTTACCGGGATGGTCAAATCCTGCTTTCATTGCTTCAGTAAAAATACCCACATCGTCGCTCAGGCTGATATGTTTACCATATCCTGCATGGGATTTCAGGTATATGACATCCTCATGTATGAGGGATTCCTGCCAGAGTTCCTGCAGGTCATTATCATAATCCCTGCCGTGGACTAGACGTATGCGCGCGGTAATTTCACGACCATCATAGTTGAATGTGGTCCTTAATCCGTCATACCCGCTACGATGTTCAGTTATCCTGAATCCGATGTTCCTGAGCCTGAGCCTGGCTCCAAGGAATACGCTATAGTCGTAATAAGCACTCCACGGGTCAGGCCCGATGAGGAGGGTGGCATTGAATGTACCACCATCGAACAGCATATCATATCTGGGTGAATTACGGCTCGTATGAGACATCAGTAATGATTTCTCTTATTTTCAGTGAATATAACGTTAACGCCTACTGATGTTTTTGGTATAGTCAACTCTCTTAAATACTCAACATCAAATTCCACCGATACCTCACCATCCGGAAGCAGATCTACACCTTCTACCACCATTTTTCTGACTACTCTGTCATGTGCTAAGTCTGTAAATATCACAGTCACAGTGACGTTCTTCACCTCATTTCGCCAGTGTTCCAAAACGTCTCATGTACATTCACGCTTTATATTCCAGTGAGGTTTTCTGCTGCCCCCTATGTACAAACAACATCATTAAATATACCTCCGCCACTCAAATACCTGAACTTTTCAGTGCATTGATTATCTTCTCCATCTTTGAGGCATTTTCCTGCTGGGCACTCTGTGCATCATTTGACTGTCTGCACGCCCAGGTATACGAAAGCTTCGTCAGGGCTCATACTGACCGTACCTGTGCCGCCCACATTAATGGTATTTACCTGAATATTATCCACGCTGCCGGAAGTTACCGATCCAGATGTGGGAGGACCGCATAAAATATGCAGATGCTGTTCCTGCATGCAGACTTATGGCGGGACCCACGAAATAATGAAACTGGTGTTGATGTTCTTGTTATCCACGACAAGCTGTAATGTTAATATAGTACACTCGTCATCATCTTCCAGTACATCATTAAAACGTTTTCCAAGGCTATTCCCCATGACAGGTGTGGCAATGCCCAGCGAGAATTTCTTTTGCATCTTTTTTTCCATGACTTCGAGAATACCTTTTATGAGCACACTCCCAAGTTCATTGATGATCTTCTGGGTAGTCCCTTCCTGTACCGTGAAGTCTATCTTGAAAACACCCATGGTGTTGAGAATATCCTTCATAGGTAACATCAGCGCAGCCCCACCTTTCATATCACCGGAAATTTCAAAGAATACACCCAGGCTCGAACGAGCGATACATTGTTCCAGCCCATCCTTTTTTATGATCTTTTCCTTAATAATGTTGTATTTAGCAGTCTTGTTCGCCATTACAGCAACAGACTGGATCGCCGAATCCAAACCTGAATGAAGGACATTTTCCGGGCCCTTTTTCTCAGGTCCGGTCCTGTACACATCAACGGTTGCTTCAGGTATCGAGTTGATGATATCATATACGGCCCTGAGACCCTTCTCATCAGGCATTCCAAGGTCCAAAAACATGATATCATCCCCTTCATGTTCAAATTCACTTACTGCAGCAAGGCCATCATCAGATCGAATGACCTCAGAAGCGTGATCTTCAATTATGGTCCGTATTACCTCACGAATAAGTTTGGAATCTTCTGCAACAAATAAGTGTACCATTGTCGTCTCCGGTTAGTATGATATACGTTCCATTTGAACGATAGTATAAAAAGGTAAATGGTTTATACTTTCTCCTGGTATGTGCATAATGATGGTAATAACTGACAGGGATAATGCATTATTTGAAGCCGGGATAAAATTGGGTGCCCTCTATCACCAGTTCGTAGGCTCGCCGGTAAACCGCAAAACCGTTGATAGCCTGGAAACAGCTATCAGCCAGTGCATTTCAGTCCAGCCTTATGTCCGTAACATCATTGTAACCATTGACAGGGATATGGTAGATGAAAAAGCTGGTGGAGAATTCGGATATTGTGAACTTGAAGGACGAATGCTGGATGTGGAAGCCACCATCATGTTCAACGATATCACAGCGAGGGTAGGATTGAAATTCGATAGAGAACGTGATTACCCTCTGATGCAAATAATTGAAGTACGTGAAAAGTAAAACGGAAAAAGATACCATGGACGTAATCGAACTATTAAAGGTGCTCTATTGCGCACCATTTCTTCTCTACTCATGTTACACGGACATCCAGACACGCAGGGTTTCAAACCAGGTATGGAAGCTCATGCTTATGGGCGTTGCCCTGTTTGTTGCCAATGACATTATGGCAGGTGGTATTCAGGCCCTGGTCTCACTGTTGATATCGGCTATCATAATGTATGTCTTTGTGTACATAATCTTCCAGTTAGGGGGCTTTGGAGGGGCAGATGCCAAGAGCCTGATAATATTGTCCATTTTGTTCCCGGTCTACCCCCAGATACAGATATCAGGCACATACTTCCCGTTAGAGGGCGTACCTTTGATCGGACTGTTCGCTTTTAGTGTATTTGGCAATGCTGTATTGCTAACGATAGTTGTGCCTCTTGGAATGCTGGTCTTTAACCTGCTCATGTTAAAGCCGCGTGAGATACTGCAAAGGCCGGCATACCTTTTTGTGGGTTTCAAGACCGATATTTCAAAACTGTCGGGGCGGCATATCAAGTTGATCGAGGAATATTCACTATCTGATGGTGAAATCCGTACACGGTTCAGACGTAACGGTGTCAAGGTAGATGACGAAATTGTTGGGAAGCTTGAAGAATATGCTGCCCGGGAACTGATCCCGCGACGGGTATGGGTCACGCCGGGGTTGCCTTTCATGATTCCCATAACCCTGGGATTCTTTACGGCAGTATTTTTCGGGGATCTTATATTTTATCTCACAAAACTCTTATTAATAGGCGGGTAATTATAATGTTTTCATTAATGAATATGAGTGATCATTTTGGCGAAAAAGAAAAGCATCTCAAAAGGCAACAGCGTTTCACCAGTCAAACGGAGTGAACATGCCGTACCGGTAAAGGAAAAAAAAGCTCCCCCTACCAACACACCCTATATCGTGGTAATAAGTCTGTTGCTGGTAGTAATCGCCTATCTGCTATCAAGCGGTGCAAACCCGGTTGCACCAGTCGATAAACCTGATACCGGTACAATCGAACAGGCTACATTATATACGGGAAACATACCAGACCCTTATCTGAAACCTGAATTGTCAGGTTTTTTCCCGGATAACATTAGCGGGATGAGGCGTGTCAAGCTTCTGAACGATCCGTTAAATGACGAGTCCGGAGGGCGATTTGCATCAAAAGTAAAAGACAGTGCCCATGTGCTGTATATCAGTGATTCATTACAGACCAATTTTGAAGTGGAATATTCAGTGTACAAAATGGAAAGTGCCCAAGCAGCCAGTGAAGTTCTTACCTACTATACAACAGAGACGGGCTGGAATACTCTGCCAAAGCAGTTCGATGGTGTTACCTTCTGGATATGGCAGGGCTTTTTGGAAGGTGCAAAGAGACCAAATGGAATGTACTTTTACTGGGATAGCATCAATGATGGAGCTTTTCTCCCAATTGGAAGGCAGGGCAATAGTTACATAGCACAGGCCAGTGGCGACCTGCTCTGTATGCATGGAGAGACGGCACAGGATGAATATTTCATTATGGTGGATGTGCATGCACCCATCGAAAAAGTGAATGGACTATCTGACCAGATGTTTGCCGAGGCTGCAAAGAAGATCAGTTCATAGAAGCAAAGTATAATATGGACCTGAACCCGGCCATTACTACATTCGGTCTTATCGCCCTGGCAGAGATGGGCGATAAGACCCAGTTGATAGCGATTGCGCTGTCAGCCAGATATTCCAGGATCCATGTCTTTGCAGGGCTGCTGGCTGCATTTATTGTGCTGACCGCGCTGGCTGTGGGTGTGGGCGAAGTGGTGGTTGCTTATATCGGCCCCCATATTATTGGAATAGCGGCGGGACTGCTGTTTATAGTGTTCGGGATAATTACCATCCTGATGGATGACGATGACGACGGTGACATAAAAAACTCAGGAGCCCGCAGTGCCTTCATGACCGCCTTCAGTCTGATAGCACTGGCTGAACTCGGTGACAAGACCGAAATTGCTGTTATTGCCCTTTCGGCCCAGTACCATGCACCTGTTCTGGTGTTCCTGGGCGCAGTGCTGGGGCTGGGACTGGTAAGTGCGCTGGGTGTGGCTATTGGGGGGAGACTTCAGACCATTGTGCCGATGGATAAGCTGAGGGTTGGGTCCGGGATACTTTTTTTGGTGTTTGGGGTGTTGTTCTTATTGGGGATGTGATCCGGCCGGTTTACTGACATTGCCGTGAGAGGCACAAGACGGAACAAAGTATTGAAAGGTCAGACTTCACTCCTTCATTTCAGGAACGTCAGTCCTATTTCCTCTCCCGAATGTACAACCCGGGTACATAACCATTATGTCACTGTAGAACAAATATGAATTACTGTTACCGAACAGTTATGGAGTGTACAAGGGTGAGAATACATGAGTCTTGAAGATATTTTGAAAGCGACATTCAAGGGTGAGACCACAGAAGTAGGGTGGTATCTGGCAATGTCCAAGATCGCAGAGGAAGAAGGGCTGGCAGATGTGGCAACCTACCTGCGCCAGATAGCAATGGACGAGGCATGGCATGCAGCCGAAGTAGCCAAAATATTGGGTATGGTCAAGGACACAAAGTCAAACCTTACGATGATGCTGGAAGGTGAAACCATGGCAACACTGGAAAAGGCGGAGGCTGCAGAGATCGCCCGCAAGGAAGGGAACAACGAGGCAAGACTGTTCTTTGAACGCGCCTCACAGGACGAGGCCAGGCACAAAGCAGGTCTCAAAGGCATTGTGGATAGACTGTAACGTTTATCCTCCTTTTTTGTTCACCCTGCCATGAATTACGGCAATCCATGAGTGAGAAAAACACATAAAATGATGATCATGTGAGCGAGTTTGGGAGTGGGGGTTAGTTATAAAAATCGTACCCGCTCACAATCATCATTATGATAATACTCGTTGATAGTATATATATTTATTCACCCGTAATTTTACGATAGAGTTTCAAAGGGCAGGACCGGATAATTCATGCTCCTGTTCTTTACAGCAGAGCCAACCCCAGGTGGTTTGCAAGCCCCCCTACTGCTATTGACAGCAGGATAGTGAACCCTGAGATGAGCACCATATCGCGCCATCCCAGTTCCTTACCTATCACTGTTATCGTGGCGGCACAGGGAACATAGATCGTAGCCACCAGGGCAAAGACGTATATCTGCAGGGGTGTCATCACATCAATGAACACTGCCGTACCTGCCAGGACGGCCAGTATCTCCAGTGCCATCTCCTTGCGCAGGATACCGAATATGAATGCCGTGGCAGCGAATGTCGGTAGCCCCATCCATTCGACAAATACTGGTCTTGATATCTCTTCGAACACATCCAGCAGCCCCAAATTATCCACCACGCCCAGGAAGCTGCTGCCAACGATCAGTATAGGGAACGCTACATAGACAAAACCCTTCATTCTCAACCAGGTCTTTTTCACCATGACCCGGATATCGGGGGTACGCAGGGGCGGCATTTCCATGATAAAACCCATCTGCTCACCCGGCAGCCCTTTACCCAGCATCCACCCGGTCAGCAATATTATGACCAGTTCGATAAGATAAATGGAAATGGCTGCCCAGAATCCTACAAAAGCACCTACAAGTCCCATGATTATCACAGTGCGTGCTGAACAGGGTGTCAGGGCTATCATGGCTACCGTTATGACACGCTCCCGGCGGGTGTTCAGGGTGCGTGCCGCCATAATGGCCGGGACATTGCACCCGTATCCAAGCAACAGAGGAATGATGGCACGGCCGTGCAGTCCCAATCTGTGCATGAACCTGTCAAGCAGGAATGCTGCCCTGGGCAGGTAACCTGAATCTTCCATCATGGCCAGGAAGACATAGAAGGTACCGATAAAGGGTATCACAATGGCAAGCCCGGCCTCCACGCCAAGCAACCCGAAAACGATAGCACTGACAGCCAGCGGGTGCAACCCGCCAAGTGCCAGTTCTGCCGGGGTCAACAGGTAGGTCTCAAAACTCTCCACGATACGTATCTCCAGATACCCGCCGACCCTGAACACTATATAGAACATGAACAGCATCAAAACAGCAAAGATCGGCAACCCCAAGCGGTTCGACGTCAGTACCCCATCCAGGCGGTCCAGGAAATTTTTGGGTACCATATGCTTTTCCTGGATGGCATGTTCAATCGTACCCGCTTCACCGTATCGGTTCTTGGTGAGGGTATCTTTGACGGACAGACCCAGGCTCTCCTCTATCAAAGCCGGAACAGTGGCAGCTTCCAGCACCTGGGAGGGATTTTCACACAACCCTTCTATAAAATCGCGGTCCCCTTCAAGAGCCCTGATACAGATACCCCGGCTGATACCGGGAATTTTATTCTGCATATTTTCAATAACCATTTCCACATTGGGATCATATCTCACACCATGCCGCACTCGCCGTTTATACCTGCCGAAATGCAGGTCAACCGGTAAGGGGCGTACCACTTCGATCGCCTTATGAAGTGTTGTATCGATCCCCTTGCCGCGGATCGCAATTGTGGGAATGACCGGTACGCCCAGTTCTTCTTCCAGCGCCTCCGTGTCGATCCTGATGCCCATCTGTTCGGCCGCATCGACCTGGTTAAGTGCGACTACCATGGGAAAGTCCATCTCAAGCAATTGCAGTGTCAGGTTCAGGTTCCTGGCAAGCCTGGTGGCATCGATGACGTTGATGATCACTGCAGGTCGTTCATTGATGAGGTACTGCATGGCTGCCCGTTCATCTTCAGTAGATGCGGATAATGAGTAGATGCCAGGCAGGTCTACCACGTTAATGGACTCCCCTTCATGTTTCAGCGTGCCCTTTGTTATCTCTACGGTCGTGCCCGGATAGTTGGATACTTCTACACCCACACCGGTAAGTCTGGAGAAGAACGCGCTCTTGCCCACATTAGGATTACCCACAAGCGCAATGGTCAGAGGAGCATTGGATGTGGCATTATTCTTCACATCACAGCATGACTTCAATTGTTATTCACACTCCCCGGCTCTGTACCATAATCTTTCGGGCTATATCGTTCCCCACTGCAACTTCGGTGCCCATGGTCGTGATAGACAGGGTACCTTTTCCCAGTTTTCGCTTCACCCGGACATCCTGGTCCGGTATCAACCCAATAGATGACAACCTGTCCTTTATCTCGCTGGTCAGGGATATGACCTTTATTGTGCCCTGTTCACCTTCCTTTAATTCTGATAACGGGACATAATCACGATATGATGCACCGGGCGGCCCGGTAGGACAGCATTCACCCTGTCCGATGGGGTTACCGTCGGGACAGATGTCAGGATGTCCCATAAAGGCACACATTTTCTCAATTGTGGACTCAGATATGGAATGTTCCATTTCGCAGGCTTCCTTATGGGCAATAACAGGGTCTGCACCCAGTACATCCACCAGGAATGTCTCGAGCAATTGATGGCGGCGTTTAATCCTCAGTGCTTCGGTGCATCCCTTTTCCGTCAGGGTCACGCCATAATATGGAGTATATTCGATATATTCTGACTCTGACAGCTTCTGGACCATTTCAGTAACGCTGGGTGCTGAAAGCTTGAGTTCCTCGGCTATCTGGCTGGTGCGGGCCGGACCGTGGTTCTTTTTCGTGATGTACAGTATGGTTTCCAGGTATTCTTCGATACGTTCATTCGACATTATAGTATCACTTCTCAGGCATTAATTTAGGGTTGCCTAAATATATAGTTTTCTAATGGCAAATTTTAAGGGTAATGATTGCCCTATTTTCATGTGTACACGCTCAGCACTAGCCACATTTTTTAAAAACGGAATGATACGTACACGTAACAGTGTCGAAACCGGAATAACGGCTGAGGATATAGGTAATAGATATGAAGGAACTGATAACGGCAACCAAAGATGAACTTATGAAAGTGTTATGGGAGTCCAACCCGCACATTTACCATATACTCAGGGGAAGTGAAGACCTGCTTGTCACGAGAAATAAATTGTCCCGTTATCTGAGCAATGTTGATGCAGCTCTGTTCAGTGTATATTCAAACAGATATTTTAAAAATATGAACATTCTGGAAAAAAAGAATGCCAGGGAATGTATTGGGGTCTTAAAGACCATTATAAGGACTGAAAATGAAAAACAGGTACGTTTCTCTGCACTGAAAATATTATCCCGAATGGCGAAAGAGAACAGGGTAAACAGGAATATCAGTAAAGGTTTCATATGTGAGTTTATCTTCCTGTTCAGGGGTATCAGCGGCAGATCAGGACTGTATCCCGCCAATGAATTGCCTTCGTTCATAATATTGAAAGGGAAAGAAGCCGCACTTGAGCGAATGAAGTTCCTGGATGGTTATGCAGGTCGGATGGAACTGTTCTTTGAGAAATACCGCACCGGCCTGGAACCTGACCTGGTACATCGCAGGTCTTTGCTCAAGGGACTCATCCTGCAGCATTTCGGAGCAGGGGAAGAAGACTGGACCGATTACAAATGGCACCTGAAACATATAATATCTGATATCGGGACCATACAGAGATTAGTAAGACTTGACAGATCAGAACTGAAAGGTTTGAAACTGGCAGATAAGTACCATATCCCGTTCCAGGTCACGCCTTATTACTTATCCCTGTTTGATAGTGAGAACCAAAAACAGTTCGACCTGTCTATCCGCGCACAGGTACTTCCAGGAGTGAATTATTGCAGTAACTTCTATGAAAGCAAACAAAAAGGCATCAGCATGGATTTCATGGAAGAGGAATCGGCCAGTCCGGTGGAAGGTATTACGCGCAGATATCCCAGGATACTTATCCTCAAACCTTACAAATCATGTCCCCAGATATGTGTTTACTGCCAGCGCAACTGGGAACTCGAGACCATTGAGGACAGCGAGATAAGGAAGGATGTGATCATAAAGTCCATTGATTGGATTGCGGACAATCCCCATATCAGCGAGGTTCTGGTTACCGGCGGGGACCCGTTGACACTGAACGATTCATATCTTGACTGGCTGCTGGGGAAGATATCGCAAATCGAGCATGTGGACCGTATCAGGATTGGGACCCGGACGCTTGTCACGCTGCCGTGCAGGTTCACTGAAAATCTTCTGGATGTGATCAGTAACTACCACCGGTTGGGTGAACAGGAATTATGCCTGATGACCCATTTCCAGCACTCCACCGAGATCACTCCTGATGTTCTGGATGTGGTCTCAAAGATCAAGACACATGGCATCAATATCTACAACCAGCAGGTATTTACGTACTATAACAGCAAAAAGTTCGAGACCTGCATGTTGCGCAGGACCATGAAGAAGTCCGGTATCGATCCCTATTATACGTTCAACACCAAAGGCAAAGATGAGACCATAGATTACCGGGTCCCTATCTCAAGGATAGAGCAGGAACGCAAAGAGGAGGCCAGGCTTCTGCCTGGACTGGAAAGGACCGATGAACCCGTGTTCAATGTACCCAGGCTGGGCAAGTCACACCTGAGAGCATGGCAGGACCACGAGGTCATAATGATATTACCAAATGGCAGGCGTGTATATCGGTTTTATCCCTGGGAATCCAACCTTGAACTGGTAGAACCCTATAACTATGTGGATGTATCCATCTATGATTACCTGGAACGGTTGTACCAGGATGGCGAGGATATTGATGATTATCATTCAATATGGTTTTATTTTTGATTGTATTTCCTCAGACTTCCAAAGAGAACATGCTTTTCACGTTCCATTTCTCCTGCCAGTCTATCACGCGATCAATGGCTCTCTTTGACCATTCCGTCCTCACCAAATGCCCTGGAAAATATTCTGTAAAAATCAAATATCCTGAAATCCATGGCTTCGCCAGCATTTTCTTTCAGCCACAATCCCCTTTCGAACGAGAGGATACAGAACGGGCAGTTGGTCAACAGTCCATCCACCCCCTCATCCCGTGCAATTTCCATCCTGCGAATGGCCAGTTTATCCGATATATCAGGATATGCGGCACGCACACCTCCCCCTCCTCCGCAGCATAATCCTGAGGAGGGGACCTGTACCAGTCCGATGCCCGGTATCTTCCTGATAAGGTCTACGTAAATGGATTCGTCCAGCCCGCTGGCCCTGATATGGCAGGGATAGTGATACATGGTTTTCATTGCTACGTTCTTCATATCATTGAGGTTCAATGTTCCGTCCCTGTCCATCATGGTCATGTACTCCCCGACGTCATATATCCTGAAATCGAAATTAAGCCCGTATTCCAGAGCCAGTGCAGGGTAATCATGCCTGAACGTGGAGTTACAGCCAGAACAGCTTGTAAGGATATGGGTGACCCCGTTATTGGCGTAGGTATTGAATATCTCGAAATTCTGGGTCACAAAAGGCTTCATGGTCTCCAGCATGCCCACTCTCAAGAACGGACTGCCGCAGCACACCTGTTTTTTCGGGATGTGTACCGCCACTCTGTTGTGCTGGAAAATATTGATGATGGCAGCAGCTGTATCCTGCTGCCTGCGATTAATGATGCAGCCAAAGAACAGTACCACTTCAGTTACAGGTTCCCCCTCGAATTCCCGGATATACAGTTCTTTTATCCCGTGGAAATCACGTTCGCGGTCTTTATACATGTCCACAGCAGGAGTAGTGGTCACTGGAACACTGGCACCGGTATCCAGTACCGACATGATGAGGCGTTTGTGGGCAGGCAGGGGGCCAAAACCCCCTGTTACTGCAGTGCACCTTAACTGTTCTATCACATCCCTTCGCAGGGATATGCCTTTAGGACATGCCAGCTCACATTCCTGGTCCACCGGACATTTATAGAGCCCGCTCTCGACCAGGTGTTTTATCCGTTCACTGCCCAGGATATCCCTGGGGTCGCAGGCGAACCGGTAGGTTTTTGCAATGGCAGAGGGGCCTGCAAAGGAGCGGTCCACATCTATCACATTGCAATCCGAATAACATGCACCGCAGAAAATACAGTCACTGACCCTGTTCAGATTTTCAGCTTCTTTGGACGTGATAGCCGGTATTTCCTCAGTGGTATGGTCGGTGACAAGCCACGGCTGGACCTTTTCTATGGTCTGGTAAAAAGGTTCCATATCGACCACCAGGTCTTTTATTGTCCTCAGGTGGACAAGAGGTTCCACCAGTACCGCCCCATCAATAAGAACATTCAGCGCCTGGGTCTTGCATGCCAGCATAGCTCTGTGATTGACCCGTACTGCACATGAGCCGCAGATACCGCTTCTGCAGGAACGCCTGAAAGTCAGGCTGCCGTCCTGATTGTTCTTTATCTCATGCAGGCAATCCAGTATGGTCATACCATTGGTCACATCCAGTTCAAGATCCTGGTGATAAGGTCTCGCATCCAGGTCAGGATTGAAACGTGATATCCTGAATTTGACACGCATTTAATACATCCTCCTTTGTGGGCCATACCTGGTCATGGTAACTGGCTTATAGTCCAGTACAGGTCCCTGCTCGCCCCTGTACGCCAGTGTATGTTTCATCCAGTGTTCATCATCCCGCATCAGAAAATCGGTCCGTGCATGTGCTCCCCTGCTCTCTTCCCTTGCCATGGCCCCGGCCACGATGGTCTCTGAAAAATCCAGCATGTTCTTCAGTTCCAGGGCCTCAACAAGTTCGGTATTGAAGGTCATGCCCCTGTCCCTGAACCCAATATTGTTGAACCGTTCCTTGAGTGCTATTATCAATTGCTGCATATGCGTCAGTCCGTCAATATCCCTGAATATCCCGCACTTCAGGATCATGTTTGACTGGAGTTGCATCCTGATGTCGGCTGCATTCTCTTTGCCCTTCCCGTTCATCATTAGGTTGATCTCGTGCTCAACGAGGGGCAATGTATCAGGGGGCATCGGTCGCAGTGTGGTCTTTTTTACATACTCTGATGCCGTTATTCCGGCACGCCTGCCAAATACTATGGTCTCAAGCAATGAATTTCCGCCCAGGCGGTTAGCCCCGTGGACACTTACGCAGGCACATTCTCCTGCTGCGAACAGGCCATCGATATCTGGTACCCTGCCATATGCATCCGCAGGTATGCCGCCCATGGAATAGTGGGCGGTAGGTTGAATGGGAATGGGGTATCTGGTACAGTCGATCCCCGAGAAACTGAGGACAATGTCATGTATCTGGGAGAGCCGGGACATGATGAGCTCTTTTCCCAGATGCCTCAGGTCCAGGTGGACATAGCCGTCAATTCCCCGCCCCTCATCTATCTCGGTCTGGACCGCCCTGGAAACAATATCCCTGGAGGCAAGTTCCATGGTATTTGGTGCATATCGTTCCATGAACCGCTCTCCATCGTTATTAATTAAATATCCGCCTTCTCCCCGTGCCCCTTCTGTTATCAATATCCCGTGCCTGTACAGTCCTGTGGGATGGAATTGAACGAATTCCATGTCCTGCAGCGGCACTCCCGCACGATATGCAAGTGCCAGTCCGTCCCCTGTATTGGCATGGGCATTTGAGGTGATCCCATAAGCCCGTCCATATCCGCCTGTAGCAAATACTATGGCCTTTGCCCTGAAAACCTGGAGCTCACCCCTGGCCATGTCATATGCCACAAGTCCCCTGCAGGTGTTCTCATGGGTGATAAGTGAGACCACATGCCATTCAGGATATACTTTCACATTGTGTTTCATCATCTGCTCGTAGAGGGTCTGTAGCAGTATATGCCCTGTCTTGTCGGAAGCATAACATGTCCTGGCATAGCTATGGCCGCCGAAGTCCCTCTGGGCTATCAAGCCTTCGCCTGTCCTGCTGAATAAAGCGCCCATGCGGTCCAATATCCTGATATCCCCGGGAGCCTCGTTGCACAGTATCTCGATGGCATCCTGGTCACCAAGATAATCACTGCCTTTAATAGTGTCCTTGATATGCGATTCCAGGGAATCCCCGATCTCTTGTGATCTGTCCAGTACAGATGCTATTCCACCCTGCGCAGCTCCCGAATGGGAACGTAACGGGTGCACCTTGGAAATAACGGCTACATCCACGTTTTTTCCGGCTTCAAGAGCGGCCCGCATCCCGGCAAGTCCCCCTCCGAGTATAAGAAGGTCGTGTATTATCATATAGAGAACAATCTCATGGGAGTTATAAATATATTCGTGCATGCCATCCCGGTTCAATGGTCACATCAGCAAAGATACATCAGCAAAGATACATCAGCTATCAATGACATCAACATGCCCATGACCATTTCACCCACACCCATACAAATTGAGCGGGACACCGGTGTCCTTGTATACGCAACGTCCACGCCCGGCCTGGATGGTATCATCAGGCAGGTACCCGAGGATTTCGTGGTAGAAGAGCTGACGAACAGGGAAGAGCAGGAAACAGGAAAATATCTCATCTGCACTCTTACCAAAAAGAACTGGGACACCCACCATCTGGTACGGGACATATCCAGGATCCTTCGTATCAGTCAGCAGCGTATCGGTCTGGCTGGCACCAAGGACAAGCAGGCCCTGACCACCCAGAAGGTCAGTATCTATGATATGGACACCCCTGACCTTGAACGGGTAAGATTAAAGGATGTAACCATCACTGCCGTGGGGCGGTCCAATAAACAGGTGAGCCTGGGCGATATGTGGGGGAACAGGTTCAGGATAATGATCCGAAAGATTGCCAAACCGGCGGATGACGTAAGCACTTTGATGGACCTCACATCCTCGCAGATACGTGAGCAGGGAGGAGTACCCAATTTTTTCGGCATCCAGAGATTTGGCATCCAGCGTCCAATTACCCATCTGGTAGGTAAAAAGCTGGTTGAAGGAGATATAGAAGGCGCGGCCCTTGACTACATATCCCGTCCGTGCCCGGGAGAGTCAGTGGATGTCAGGCAGGTCAGGCAGTATGTACTGGATACCCTTGATTTCAAGGGCGGGCTTGAGAAATATCCTCTTCGCCTGAGGTACGAGCGTGCTATGATGAGCCACCTGGTAGAAAAGCCAGAGGATTATGCAGGTGCTTTTATGTCACTGTCCCCGAACTTGAGGAAGATGTTCGTGCATGCTTACCAGTCTTTCCTGTTCAATCTTATGGTCAGCCGCAGGCTGGAACGGGGTCTGACCATCAATGAAGCACTTGTTGGGGATATTGTCTGTTTCAAGAACGCTACAGGGCTTCCTGATCCCACACGAACACAGATGGTAACTGAGGACACGCTTGATGGCATCAATAACCTGGTGCGAAGAGGCCGGGCATTTGTGACAGCGCCGGTTTACGGATATGAAACACCTATGGGGGAAGGATTGCCCGGAGAGATTGAACAGGCAGTGATCGAAGAGAAAAAGGTGGAAGTCGGAGGGTTCAGGATGCCAGGTTTGCCGGAACTGGCCAGCAGGGGACTGCGCCGCGAGATTATTATACCGGTTGACCTGGAATTCAGGGTGATGGAGGATACACTGAATCCTTTATGTACAGCAGTGGTACTGGCTTTTGACCTGCAAAAGGGAGCATACGCCACAACAGTGTTGCGCGAATTCATGAAGGTCAGCCCGGAATAAACCCGGACCGCTCTCCTTTAAAGCAACATCTCATTGACACCCTAAAAATAAATAATGCACATTTAGTAAAAATATATATGGGGGAAAGTCCTTATCTTTTAAAGGCAGTTAAAAATGGATACACGTTCATTATTATACAGAAACTGATAAATACGTTTAAAAAAAATTATATGTAAATAATCATCATCATCATTGGAGACTAAATAGATGGAACGCTATTCCCTGGGCATTGAAAAACTGGATAAGAACATAAACGGAATCAGAGGTGGTTCAAATATAATGATCATCGGACCGCCCATGAGCGGTAAAGAAACCATTGTCAACAATATCGTATATAAGGGACTAAAAATGGGTGATGCTGCTGTAATAGTTACCACACGCGAACCTGGCGAGAATGTAGTAGATTGGTTCAACTATAATAATCTGGAAATTCCCCTGGACCATCTTGGCATTGTGGATTGTGTAACCAAGACGTTGGGTGTCCCCACATCTGATACAGCTACCATCAGGAGGGCATCCAGTCCTGTTGATCTGACCGGTATCGGAGTAAAAATCAGTCAATTCCTCGAAGAATTCTGGATGAAAAAGAACATACGCAAGACCTGGCTATGTATTAACTCACTGTCAACGATCCTGATGTATTCCAATATCCAGACCGTTTTCCGGTTCCTGCACGTTTTCACTGGCAGGGTAAAAGCTTCAGGTGCCATTGGCATTTATGTCGTTGAAGACGGGATGCATGATACCCAGGCTGTCGCCACGTTAAAACAACTTTTTGATGGTGTGATCGAAATAAGGCAGGAAAATGACATTTATCTCATCAGGACAACAGGCCTGAACCAGAAACCATCCCCCTGGTATGAGTACACAATCGAAGGAGCGGAACTTGTATTAAAGGATGGTGAGTAGTGATGGTTGAAACTGGTATCCCGAAACTGGATGAATACTTGAATGGAGGGATCCCGAAAGGAAAATCCCTGATATATTTCAACCATCCTGGTGTTGAAGGTGATGTGTTTGGTATGCAGACTCTTTACCACAATCTCGTAAAGGGTGGTACCTGCGTGTATGTGACATCCAGTTCAAACCCGGAAACCCTGAAGGACCAGTTCAAGGAATTTGGGTGGAATATCCGGCAATTCGGTGAACGGCTTTTAATGGTAGATGGATACTCATCCTTAATAGGAGCACTTTCAACTGAGAATTATGTGGTATCTGATCCGGAGAACATTGATAGCATGACTGAGATGATCGACCGTGCTATGAAGGATGTACCAAAAGGTTCGATCATCATGGTCGGTTCTTTATCCACTATAATGGACCTGTGCGGTGAGGAGAAGACCCTTGATGCAGTGAAGATGTGGAATAAAATGGCAATGGTGAAAGAACACGTGTTCATTTATAATTTCACGGCATGGCCTTATGATGAAAGTACTTTGAAAAGTATCAAGAATGAGATTTTTAACTGTGTTATTAGCATTGGAGGTATTGCAGAACGTGTCATATTCGGACAGTACTTCGGTGTACTTAAAGCGGACTGGTCAAAAGTTGAAGTGCACTCAATGCTGTTTCGGATATTGCGGCCAGGGGGTATAAGGATATATATACCAAAGATACTGGTAACGGGACCGTTCAATGCAGGAAAGTCATCATTTATCCATTCCCTGTCTACCAGGGCAGTATCGGTGGACAGGCTCGGTACCACAATTGCACTTGACCACGGTCATATCGACTATAAAGGTTTTAGTGCTGATATTTTCGGGACTCCTGGCCAGGAACGTTTCGATCCCATCATTAGGATGATAAGTGGTGAAGCCATGGGGATATTCCTGGTTGTAGATTCAACATTACCCAAGGATTTTATAAGGGCCAAACAAATGCTGGAAATTACCAAAGGATATGGTCTTCCGTATATCATTGTAGCCAACAAGCAAGACCTGCCAGGTGCCCTGTCTGTGGATGAGATCCGCAATCACTTTAATATACCAGAAGATGTACCTATTGTTTCAACAGTGGCGACCAGTAAGAAAGGTATATATGAAGCATTTGATATACTGGTTGAAAAAATTACCGGAGGCAACTAGGATGGAATCGACCTTAGATATGTTGGAGAAGGTGCTCACAGACCTAAAGAAAGTGGGCGGAGTCGAAGCCAGTGCTGCTGCAAGTCGTGATGGGCTGTTAATGAAAGCGATTATGCCTTCGGGACAACATGCAGAGACTTTTGCTGCAATGTCAGCCACCATGCTGGGTGCAGCGGAGACAGCCACGACAGAGTTGGGAAAAGGAATTCCTGAGCGGGTCATAGTGGAATCGGACCATGGCAAACTGATTGCCACAGGTGCGGGGCCCAAAGCCCTGTTGATACTGTTAACCACACCCGACGCAGGACTTGGACTGATATTACTGGAACTGGACAAGGCTGCCCGAAAGGTAAAGGAATTTTTGTAGTATTGAATATACTACTTTTTTGAGTGAATTAAATGAATCAAACTTCGTATGACTTGAAACGTGATGCCGTTCATTTAAGCCCTATATTGAATGTGGGTAAAAACGGCATTACTGATTCGCTTGTGGAAGAACTGTCAAATCAACTCAAGCAGAATAAACTTGTGAAAATAAAAATACTTAAATCAGCCGCTGTGGGTAGCACTGAACGCATGGCATTAGCAGAGGAGCTGTCAAGGCGAACCGGTACCCAGCTTGTGGAAGTACGGGGAAGTACTGCCGTATTGTACCGGAAGAGAGGGCGAAAATAGTATATAGTAGCCGATAGTTTAATCAACCTTACCTTCATATACGAAGCCCCTTAGAATAATCTAAATACCAAATAATCATTTGAGTTATCAAATCGGAGAATTATAATGACAACTTTGTACGATGTACCTGCTGAAGCATTGATTAAGAATGTGGCACAGAAATTGAAAGATGAGAACATGGTGGAATTACCTGAATGGTCTGCAAAGGTAAAGACTGGTGTTCACAAAGAATTATCACCTGTTGACCCTGACTGGTTCTATGCAAGGTGTGCATCTGTCGTGCGCAGGATATATATTGACGGTCCTGTAGGCATATCCAGGCTCAGAAGCTTTTATGGCGGTAATAAGCGCAGAGGTTCAGCAACTGCTATACATGCAAAAGGCAGCGGATCTGTCATTAGCGAAGCAGTTCAGCAGCTTGAGAAGGCTGGTCTCCTAAAAACTCTCAAATGGGGTAGAATTGTTTCTCCTGCCGGCAGGTCATTGCTTGACAACATAGCACATGAAACAAAAGCAGGATTACTTGAACAGTACCCTGGTCTTGAGAAGTATTAAATGGAATATGTTCACAATTTTTTACCTGAGGTAGATTATGGGCGAAGACGAACTTGAGGAAATAAGGCGTCGAAAAATGGAGATGTTGCGGCAGCAACAGCAGCAGGGGCAAATGTCAGATGCCCAGTCCATGGCCCAGCAGGAACAGGCCCGGGCCGAG
>JAMJFV010000079.1 GCA_023544495.1 ANME-2 cluster archaeon | reverse complement strand
AATACTTTACATACTTCAGCTAAGCGCAACTGAAAATCGATATCTTCAGCAGAAACAAAAAATTCCCGAAAGCCGCCTATCATTTTGATAAATTCACGTCTAATGGTAAACGTGCATAAATGGGTGCGTGTTTTACCCGAAAGAAGCTCTTCCGTAATATCACAAGAACTTTCTCCTGAATCCAGGTTGACAATATTGCCCCCATTACAGTCCATCAAGGCAAACTGAGCGCAAACTGCTCCTACATCTGGATTCGATGCAAGCCAGTGAATTGCTGTTTCAATACAAGTCTTAGCATAAAGATCATCGGCGTCACAAAACATCACATACTTGCCGCTGGCATGATGTAGGCCTGTATTTTTGGCTGCCGCGATACCTTGAGCGCTGCCATTTACCAATTTGATTCTGGAATCATTGTGCAAAACGTTCTCGACAATTTTGCGGGATTGATCGGTTGATTGATCATCGATAACAATCAACTCTAAATCCTGAAAGGACTGACATAAAATTGAATCAATCGCTTGAGCCACATACGCTTCCGCATTGCGCATGGGCATAATGACAGAAACAACGGGAGTATTAATATTTTTCATGAATTACAAGCGGGTAACGGTTTTATCAATGCACAAATCAGCAGGCGCCAGCCTTCCATATTCCCTGGCAATAATTTAATGGCCTTGATGCCATATAATACAGCCGTATTTCTCTGTCTGTAATTAAACGCCCACCAGCCAAATTTCAGATGAAAATCAAATCTGGATTTTTTAGTGTTTACTGGTCGCCAGTCAGCGCCCTCATAACTATATTTTACATTTCTTCGGTTCCACGCCTGTTGGCAAGCACTTTGCGCTGACTGTTTTTGCAAAGTTAAATTTTGTCCGCTAACTGAACTCGCCAGAAACCGATATTTAATAACTGGATATGGAATATTTGCCAATAACCCTATTTCACCCAAGCGCAACCAGAGATCCAAATCCTCTGCCGCCTCAAATTCTCCACGATAGCCGCCCAACTCCTGAACTTGCGCTTTGCGAAACATGGTGCATGGATGATTAATTGGTGTATGGCCTTTTAAAGCTAGAACCTGGATTTGCTCATTATCTTCAGGCACTTTTAAAAGTGTTAAAACTCTGCCGGCCTCGTCGATAACCTCCCAGTAACCCCCTGCACAAACCACTTCTGGATGCTGATCCATGAATTGCGCTTGCAAATGAAACCGATCTAAAAATGCCACATCATCCGCATCCATACGGGCGATTAATGGAGCTTTTGCTAATGCTAGACCTTCATTCAATGTTTTCACCAAACCTCGATTTTCGCGACTAATAAGCCGAATACGGCTATCCTGCTTTGCGTAACGCTGTAGTATTTCAAGCGAACGGTCGGTCGAGCCATCATTGATAATGATGAATTCAAAATCGCTGAAGGTTTGATTCAGTATGCTTTCTACTGCCTCGGCGATATAACGCTCTGCGTTGTAAACGGGCATTACAACCGATATTGCCGGTACTACAGCCTCCATCACTTATCCATGACCTCTTCTATTATTTTCTTTAACTCAAGGTAAGCCGAATCAGCTTTCTGAATTTGCTCGCTTGCAGCAGTCAAAAGCCGCTCACGCTCGGATTCCGCATTATCCCAGGCCGATTTGACAGCATGAAGGAGTTGTGTAGCAAATTCCGTTTTATCCATATCCACGATAAAACAGCCTCCTCCAAACTGGTCTGCCAGTCCTTCGAATTTATGCCGATAGTAATCAGACTTCGCAACCCCGACGACGCTTATTCCTTGTGACAAGGCAAATACGCCCGCATGATAACTCCCCGTTACCACTACCCGGCATAGCCCTACTTGTTTAATAACTTTTACCGCCTCGTCCAATGGTGCTTCTGCGTTTTCCTCTCCCAATAACAGCTTTAAAGAAGCCATATCGGAATCTTTATCATGAAAGGAAATTGGAACCGGCAAAAGCTCAGCATTAAGTTCCTTGCTTGCTTGCCCGAATATATTGCGAATTACATTCAACTGTTCCTGCTGCACGCCGGAATAAGCAGCCACACGAAGATTTACGCCTATACAGTCTCCCAATCGGTCTGGCGTAAAACTATTGGCTAAAGTGACCGCATCATCACCGGTCACATGAATACGATCCTTTTCAGCGCCTGCCTGTAGAGCAAAGGATAAAGAATTTTTCTGTTCTCTAAGTGTAAGCAAACTCAGTTTAGGGAATATATTTTTTGCCCAAAATAACAGATCAGAAGAGTTCGCGGGGCCTAAGCCTTGTCCTAACAAGGCAATGGGTTTTCCCTGCTTCCTAGCCAGAGCCAGGGTTTGCAGTAATCGCATTGCATGTTCTTGAAATGGGTCAGTAATGTAGCCTCCACCCGTTGCGATAACTATGTCAGCATTTTCAATTAATTCTAAATATCGATGCATTGCTGACAAATCATGGCCTCTTCTCGTAAGCCGAAAAATAATCCAGCGCTTTGCCAGAAGCGGCCAGTTTATTCTTATGTTCTGCTCTAGCCGGAGTAAATTATGATGAAATTGTAGAGGAACTAACTTATGGAAACCGCCTAAAATATTCCAGGTCGCGCCCCAAGTGAATCGGCCCTCAGGTGTTACAGGTTTAACGTTGGGCACATACTTCTTCAACCTATCCACTTCAGTCGTAAAAACATGAAGGTCGGCATCTGGATACATCTCGTATATCCTTTGCACAGCAACAACAAGCATGGCTGTATCGCCCGTATTTTTAAACTCATATCCGCCAAAGTCTATTAATATCCTTGGCCGATTAGTATTATGTTTATCCATTTGCATTAGTAAACTAAAGACTCAGAACGAACTATTGACTCTGATCGCCACGAATGAGCTACCAATGCTGTTGAATATTGGATATCAGGCGATTGAAAGGTCGAAAAGAAACGACTTGCCGTTATTTCAAAGACAAGCAATGTAGGAAAATGATCGGCGTTCCGCCCATTGTACTGAATAGCCGCAGCGATTCTATATTCTCCAAACGGTAAAGGCAGATTCTCTATTTCACAATAAACCCTGCCCTTCATATCTGGTTGGATTGCAAAACCTGATACTCGTGTATTTAGATTGGTAACTGCCACACCCAGATGATTGTATATTGTCATTATCACATCGAAACCGCGCACTTCAGTCGAGGTTTCGTATTCAAGGGCGACAGTAATGTTTTCACCGGAAACCGGATGCGTAGTTGGTATACCATCAGAATTAAGTAATTCAGCACCGGTCAATCTTATTTCACCGCTTCCACTTCGTTCCGGATTATCTCCGAATGGATCTTCCGCAGTTTTCGTCAAATAACTTAAATAGTCTTTGACTATTTCCTTAGTTTCTCCTTCAGAAATTAATTTACCGCTTCTTAGTAAAATTGATCGTTCGCAAAGTTTTTGGACTGCACTCATATTATGGCTTACAAAGATAACGGTACGGCCCTCGTTCGCGACAGATTCCATTTTCCCCAGGCATTTTTGCTGAAACTCCATATCACCAACCGCAAGCACTTCATCGACAATCAAGATTTCCGGTTCCAAATGTGCGGCAACCGCAAACGCCAGACGCACATACATGCCCGATGAATAACGTTTTACCGGGGTATCGAGAAATTTTTCCACTTCCGAAAAGGCGACGATTTCATCGAATTTGCGTTTGATCTCCTGCTTGCTCATGCCCAGAATCGCACCGTTGAGAAAGATGTTCTCTCTGCCGGTCAATTCGGCATGGAAGCCCGTACCAACCTCCAGCAAACTGGCTACGCGGCCTTCGATAATGATCCTGCCTCGGGTCGGCTCGGTGATGCGGCTCAAAATTTTCAGCAGCGTGGATTTGCCTGCACCGTTACGCCCGATAATGGCGACCCGATCGCCTTGCTTGATTTCAAACGATACATCATTGAGCGCCCAAAATTCTTCATGACTGGGATCTACATTTGATTGTCGGGTAAATCGCTTACTCACCGATCTAAAGCCGTCGGTGATTGCATCGCGCAATGTGCCATGCCCTCCTCGCACATTGGTTTGATGGGAAATGACATATTTCTTGCTGAGGTTTTCAACTTTGATAACTGCGTCTGACATAATTAAATAATATCCGCGAAAGTGCGTTCCGTTTTACGAAAATACCAAATACCGCTGATTAACAGGCAAGCCACAATCCCGACAGACAACAGAAACCCTGGCCAGTATATCGCGGTGTCCTGACCCAAAATAGCCCAGCGGAAGCCATCGATCACACCAACCATGGGATTGATCGAATATAACAGACGCCACTGTTCCGGTACGACATTGCTGCTAAAGCCGACTGGGGATACATACAAGCCAAATTGCACTACGAACGGGACAATAAAACGGAAATCGCGATACTTAATATTGAGTGCGGCAAACCAGAGGCCTCCGCCCAGCGCTGCCGCAAACGCCAGCAGAATTAAAAGCGGCAGCATGAGCATGCCCCAAGTAGGCACAAACTGGTACCAGATCATCAAAGCGACCAGTATGCTGGAGGAAATCAAAAAGTCGATAAAACTGACAACAACAGCACTGGTGGGCACAATCAGGCGCGGAAAATAGACTTTGGACACCAGATTAGCATTGCTGATCAGGCTGTTACTGCATTCGGACAAGGCATTGGCAAAAAATTGCCAAGGCAGCATCGCGGCAAATACCATTATGGGATAAGGCACGCCATCGGAAGGTAATTTCGCCAGTTTGCCGAAGATCACGCTGAATACAATCATCGTTAACAGCGGTCGCAGCACTGCCCAGGCGACACCGATAATGGTTTGCTTATAACGTACCAGAATATCGCGCCAGGCCAGGAAATAGAATAATTCCCGGTAGCGCCAAAGATCATGCCAATACTGGCGTTCGGTACGTCCGGCTTCGATTACCAGTTTGGGTTTGGCCGGGGTATTTATATTGCCATTATCAGTTACCGGTTGCAGTCTGGTCCTTTTGTTAACCTGATAATAACTGGCGGCCAAACCAATAATTATACAGGTGCCAAGAGGGATGTATGAAAGCGACGAATTTTCGGTAAGAAATTGGTTGATTCCTGAAATGATGTCTAAATCCACTACCTGATCCTAAATACTGTTTAAACGATTATTGAAGCAAAACAATTGTACATAAAAGCTGACCTGATGCCATTCAGTTAAATCGTTACACCGGCAATCCATGCCGGAACAACGATATGTTTCTTAACTAAGCGTTTATTGGCTGAATAGCCACAATGATAGCTCATACTATTTATTGAGCCATCCTTGGCACGATAATAATTTATTAATATTACCTGGATATGTAAATCTCATTTGTTCCGTTGTTGATATCACCTGTAACGGGCACCACTATACCCTGTTTACCTCTGTTATTGGTATCCAGCAGATCAATAAAATTGCCAGTAATTTCTATACGATCGGATTTAACGGTGTCTTCTGTTCTAACGGGCACTCTGATTGCCGTAAATCCGAAATCCTGGGAGTGCGTTACGGTATTATTTAAAACTCGTAAATCCGTGCAGGATGCGCAACCGATGCCCACATTACCGACATTAGTCACCTTATTATCCACAATTATCACATTACTGAAAGATTCTTCTGTAGCATAGCCGGGGTCAACACTGATGCCCCAACATGTAGGGTGAGCAGCGCCAATATCTTCATAAACCGTATTATTCTTAATGGTCAATTCTTGTACAACACCATGAACCACCAAAGAAACTCCATAGCATTTGCCATCCACGATGGCTGATTTGTATAACGTATTATTAGAAATAGTAATACCATAATTATCACGTCCACCGATATAGATATTATGGTTATATATTTTCTTTGAAAAACCGTTATTAATAAACTTATTATTATGTATTAAACAGTTATTACAACCACCTAACCAACCTTGCCCCTTATTATTAATAATTTCCGAATTTATTAATATTATATTTTCATTGACCTGATTGGCACCGGGATTAGGCGCATTAGCTGTCGCTGAATATACGCCAATCTCAAAACCATCAATGATAACGTTGTCAATTGTTAAAAAATCCACGTCGTTGAACAGAAAAATACCACTTCCTGTACCGTTTCCTTTGAGTGACAAATTTTTAACAATATAGCCTTCATCATGATCCGCGGGGCCGCCATCCTGAAAATTCAATATCCCTTTAGTGACGCTACTTTTAATAATAGGCAGTTTGGCATCTGTAGGCGCTATATTTGGAGGTATATAATCGGCTATGGTGCAAGGTGCATCCTGAGTACAGTTTTGGTTAAATAGCCTGGGATAAGATGAAGTAAATGTTCCGCCCCTACAAAATAAAATAGATTCGCCAGCGTTTAACTTACCAAATTTTGACATGGCATAATCAAATGTCGCCCAAGGTTCATAGGGTGACGAACCGGAGTTGCCATCACTTCCATTGTTACAAACATAATAATCCTGCGCATAGGATGAGCTTGAAAACAGGCAAAGCAATAAAAGAATTCTCTTAACATTAAATATATTTTTTTTCATCATCACATCCCAAAGCAGCTCAATCAATTTTTTTTAATTTAAATAATTTGAAAATACAAGGAGTTTATTTTTCTATTACGCACATTAAGTCCTTTATAGAAAGTTAGCAGGTAAAAATAATCCCGTTAGAAATTTTTCCAACCGCAATAATCGAGGCCAAGTATTCTCGCACAATATAATTGATTATAGTCAAACTTATTGCCAACCACATTATTGTCCATCAAAAATATGTCTATTGATAATCAGCGTAATGAGTTTAAAACTCCCGTCCTGCTAGAAGTTATCTTATCGTGAAAAAACATAGACAATAACTATTACTTTCCGGAAATTTTGGCCGATCTACTTTAATTTGCCCTTAAGAAGGGGCGTTAGACTCGGGTAATTTTTATCCTGTTTTTCACATTGGGTCATGCCCTATCAAACTTTAACGTGCTTTGCCGCACCGGTGCCGCATAGGTCTCTAGCATTAGCTGCTCGCGGCAATCCCCTTCTTCGGCAAGCCAGGGAGAACTTTGTCGAACCTGAATTGCTAAGGATTCGGCTATGCCGATATCACTTCAAGTTAAAAGCGTCCCTGTGGGAGCGATGTCTTTATGCCTTTTGGATATTACATCGCGATTTAAAATCGCCCGGTTAGTCGTTTAGTCGCGATGAGGGCATCGCTCCCACTTCTATATTCGCCTTCCTCATGTGCTGAATGTAGTGAAGCGCGTAAATTGCGATCGATGCTCCTTCTGTCACCGGTACATCCCTATTAACCAGGAAAATTGTTACGGCCGAATCCTAAGGAACGCGCATAAAATAACTTCCTCAAGTGCACGGACGAATTTCAGATGTAGGTGCGGATTTATCCGCACAGTGCGAATGAATTCGCACCTACACTCGCTGCATAATCTCGGTTAATAATATCCTTGATGATCGGGCAGAGTTTCCGATTTGTTTAATACGGTGCCCAACAATTGGGTGCCCGACAGCATTTGCAAAGCCCTGGTTACTTCTTCCGGCTTATTACCGCCCTCTTCAACCACCAGCAAGGCCGCATCGAAATAGTCCATACTGGCCAGAACATCATCCGTGGACAGAATGGGCGGCAAATCAAATATTATGATTCTTGATTCATAGCGGCTTTTTATATCTTCAATCAAACTCTTCATTCTGGGGCTGGACAGCATTTCCGAAGCGTCTATCGTCTGGCTTCTACCAGGCAATAACACTAAACGCTGAAATCCGGGATTTATCAGGATATCAGATAAGGCTATATCGTTTTTTACGGTCTCAGTGCCCGTTAGCCAATAGCCTCCGGGATTTATCAGGATATCGGACAAGGGTATATCGGACATAAGGTAATCCTTCAACCCCAGTTCGACCTCTAGATCGAAATACCAGTGTAATTTTGGATACCTTAAATCCAGATCAACAATCAGTACTGTCTGATTGACCTCCATGGACATTGCGATGGCCAAATTGGCGGCAATCATCGATTTTCCCGCGCCTTGTGTCGGAGCGGTGATGGCAAAACTGTTCCAATTGTTTTCCCGCAACTGTTTGAGGACTTTGGTTCGCAACATCCGGAATACTTCGGCTCTCGGATCATGCTTCAGCATCGCGACCACTCTGCGCTCCTTCATCACATCCTGATTGACCGCCTGTACTTTGGTCTGCGCATAGACTATCGGTTGGTCCTCGGGATGCTTGTTTTTTTTTGGACCGGCAGACTCAGGTTGTTCCAATTTATTGTTTTTATTTAAGGTTTGTTCTATCTGTTCCAATTTCATTGCCCCATATTCACTGTTGTCCATCTATTCCCGATTGTATACCTATTGCTGAGAGTATAGATATATTTACATGTGTACGGCCTTTTCTGTCGCGATATAAATAATAAAATCTGCGTAATTATTCAGACCCCTTAGCTAAAGGAAGCCTTGGCA
>JAMJFV010000078.1 GCA_023544495.1 ANME-2 cluster archaeon | reverse complement strand
AAAAAGACTATCGAAGATGGTTTATACGGCGGTAAAGGCTCTGAGGCTCATAAAGCAGCTGTGGTGGGTGACACCGTTGGAGACCCGTTCAAGGATACTTCAGGCCCGGCACTGAATGCCCTTATCAAGGTAGTGAACATGATATCGATCCTGTTCTCTGCACTGTTCATAAACTCCGGGCTGTTCTAAGCATTAAATATAAATTTAAGGAAGGGGTCATCCCCTTCCGGATACCTTTTTTTTGAAATGACTATTCAATTCAAATGAGATTGCATTTTCTCACGCACAGGTTCCAGTATCCTGTTCATGTAATCTGCCGCACCGTATTTCAGGTCCATTGGATGCAGTTCCTTTGATGCAAACGCATCTTCCATCTCTTTATAGGACCGATAATGAAGGTCACCGCCATACTTTTCAAGCCGCTCGATAGTAATTTCCTCGTACCGCGGGATAATGTGGTACTTGAACAGTGCCAGCACAGGATTATCTACAATATCACCCTCTGTACAGAACGCCTTGTTGACCTTTTTCTTTACTATATTCTCTGTATCATCCATGGAAATGAAATTATTTGAAGACGAAGACATTTTCTTACCATCCAGTCCCAGCAGGATAGGTGTATGGATACAGATAGGCGCTCTATATCCCAACCCTGGTAATCCTTCCCTTGCAAGCATGTGTATCTTGCGCTGGTCAATTCCGCCAACCGCCACATCCACGCCCAGCATAGCAATGTCCACTGCCTGCATCAGGGGATATACCATCTGGGATACCATGGGATCCCCGGCATTTCGGCTCACCTCGTCCATACTCCGCTTTGCACGGTTCAGGGTGGTTGCCCTGGCCAGTTTCAGCACGTTTAACATATAATCAGGTTCAAGCTGGTAATCGGAACCATAGACATAATTGGTCTTATCCTCATCCAGACCCAGCGCTATAAAACATTCCCTGTTAAAATCTGCTATTTTCCTTACCTCTTCCATGGTCCCCTTTTCATTCAGGTACGCATGGACATCCGCAAGCAATACCGTTACTTTGAAACCCGCATGTTGCAGGTCAATGAGTTTATTTACGGTCAGGACGTGGCCCATATGGATCTTGCCACTGGGTTCATATCCTACATATGCAGCAGGAGCTTCTTTAGATCCAAGAAGAGTTTCAAGTTCTTCGTGTGTCACAATCTCTTCAGTATTGCGCTTGATAAGTGAGAGTCTGTCCATAACTGTCCAACCACCTGGTAGATTCCAGAGTACACTATTTTAGATAATATAAATATATCTACAACCAGTGCAGGTAAAAAATGTATTGCATCTACTCCCCAAGCACCTTCTTCACACTATCAATGAGTTCCTTGCGGCCGAAAGGTTTGGTAATATAATCCGTTACTCCTACTACATGCAATCCGATCATCGTATCGATCGGCTGGGCTTTGGCAGTTAACATTACAATGGGTATGTCCCGGGTCTCTTCATCATGTATAATCTTCTTTCTGATAGCCCAACCATCCAATTTTGGCATCATTATATCAAGCAATACAAGATCAGGTTTATCGGTCCTGACCTTCTCAAGAGCTTCCTCTCCGTTGAATGCAACAGAGGTTTGATATCCTTCTGTTTCAAGGACCAGTTTCACAAGGTCTACCGTATCAGGTTCATCATCCACAATCAGTATCTTTGCCAAAAAAATTCTCCTCCGGCTTGTATCTATTTCTTAAGTTCATATTATTTATAGCTATATATTTCATCCCTATGTTTTACTGGCAGAATAATATGGAAAACACTTCCAGTGCAACCGTCCGGCTTGTTCCGCACCCATATGGTCCCTATATGCCATTCCACTATCTTCTTGGTTATAGCAAGTCCCAGGCCGGTCCCCCCGTACTTTCGGGTTGAACTGGCATCTATCTGGTAAAACCTATCAAATACCAGCTCAAATTGATCCTCGGGAATTCCAACCCCGGTATCAATAACTTCGATATGGATGTGGTGTTTGTCCTCGAAATATGCCTTTATCGTTGCACTACCACCTTTATTGGTGAATTTTATAGCATTTCCCATCAGATTAATGAACACCTGTTCCAGTGCATCGGGATCACACTCAAGTATCAGGTAATCCGACACTTCAACTGTTACACCGATACTCTTATCAGTTATTTCATTCTCTAAATCATCGACAGCATGTTTGATTATCTCCTTTAATCGAACTTCCCTGACCACTCGTTCCTGCTGGTCAAACCTGGACAGGTCCAGCACGTTCGATATCATCCGTGTCAATCTGTCAACATTTCTGATCACAACTTTCATGCTCTTGAGCTGCTGATCCGTGGTCTGGCCCAATGTGCCGTCCAGTAACAATTCAGCATATCCCCTGATAGAAGTCAATGGCGTACGTATTTCATGAGATATATTGGCAACCAGTTCAGCTTTCATTGTATCAACTTGTTTAAGTTCTTTATAAGCAATCTCAAGATTCATATATGATTTCCTTAATTCGTTTTCAAGTATCTTTTGCTCAGTAACATCCCTGCGTATCATTACCGTGCCTTTAATGTTGTCCTGTTCATCCCTCAATGGTGAACCTGTAATCTCTAAATAAGAAGAAACACCAGACTCATTGGATCTAATATGGACTGTCCGTGTGATGCTTCCAGTATCCATTGATATAATTGCAGGGCAATCGTCACACACATCACTTCTTTCTTCGAATACCTGAAAACAAATTTTTCCAATGATATCTTCGCCATATTGGTCTTTTGCCAGTCTATTTGCATAGGTGATCTTCATATCCTTATCCAGGGCGCTGGCAACATCGCTGATACTTTCAAATACGGTCTCTACTTCATTCTTGGATAAGATCAGTTCGGCTATCGTCTTCTGTAATTCCACAGCCATGTCATTAAACGCAGTCGAGAGTTTTCCAATTTCATCATTCGTGCTTACAGTTAAACCTTTGAACTTTCCTTTCGCTATTGCTTCAGTGCCTTCGATCAAATTATTAATAGGGCTGATGATCGACCTGGTAAAATATCGTGAGATAAGCATGGATATCAAAAAACCCAATAGCAGGAAACCAACATACACCAACAGTATCTTATATCCCGCATCAATATATGGCTGCTCAAGTATACCCACGTACAATATACCTATGATATCGCCATCAAGATTGCGTATCGGTTCATAGGCAGTAACATACCATGAATTCACAACAAAAGCCCTGTCGTTCCATGGTTCCCCTCTTTCCAGCACCGCCTCATTGACCTCCTGCGATACCCTGGTGGTAATGGCCCTTTTCCCTTCATATGTTAAAACATTCGTGGAAATCCTGAAATCGTCCTGGAAGATAGTCACCGTCCCCACATCCAATCCATCGTACACTTCGTGCGAATATAAAGCGTCCTTTATCAGGTCAACAATCCTGTAATCACGGTTTATCAGGTCTGCTCCGTACAGTACGCCTGCCAGGTTGCCGTCGTCGTCATATATGGGTGTGGCCGCCATCATTACCATACCTGAAGTTGAGTAGTTATTGCTCCGGGGTTTTGCTTTAGGGGTGTTGGTGAATTCCATAAATGCCTGGTCAGCAAGAAATTCACTCTCTTTAAGAAGTCCCTCACGACTTATTATTTCCACAGACGAAACCATTTCACCCATTAATGCATGCCCGATGAGAGGATTATTTTCCATTGAATCCCCGAACATTGCAGGATTTCTGGCCCTGGCAACCACTATTCCATGGTTATCAGTAACGGTAAGAATGTCGATCGTATCGTTGAAGTGTTCATTGTAGAGGGAAAAAAGTCCCTGGCGAAGGGCTGCATGATCATTGTTGATGAGAGGATCACGTATTCGTGAATTACATGAAGAATACTCCACAACCTTTGCTGTATCAGTTAACTGGGTCTGAAATATGACATTCGCCGCATCCAGGTCATGTTCAACATCGTGCTGGATGGTTGTTTGTACCATATTATTGAATAAATAGAATCCTACTCCACCAGCTATGAGAAAAGAAGCAAACACAATTATTAAAAATGAAACTGCAAGTCTTTTACTGATAGATGTCTCCCATATCTTCCTCATGTTCATCAATTAGAAATCTCTTTTATCAGCCATCCCCAGTATTTCAAAGTCGGTAACAAACACGATGTCAGACCCAATGATAAAATCAATTTTTCTATGAATAAGTACTTCACGAATTCAATATCCTGGAGATATGATTGATTGATAATTAGTATCAAATTTGTCATCCAGGAAATGAAAATTAAGATACCACCTATAATAAAAAAGTAATAATACGGTTTCATCTGCAGAGCTTCGCCCAGACGCCGGCTGAGATAATATAACACATACACTATTACGAAAAGGGCACTAATGGAAAACCCGGCCAACAGCAATACTACGAAATTATGCATTACATGGCTCCTGTCATAACTTTATATAATTTTAATGTTAACAATGCCGCTATCCATATGCCTATCATCTCGATAAATTCAATCAATGCATAATCTACACTAAATAAATATAGAAAATTGCCCCCATGCAGGAACACACTTAACGTAAGAACAGCAGATAGAATAAATAAATAATAATTGGTTTTGATGTTGAATTTTTTCTGATAAAAATAACCGATCATACCGGTAATAAGGATCACTATACTTATCAGTATCCAATTATAAATATGAAGCAACTCAGTTAACATAAGATAGTTCACTCTTATCACCCGTCCAACGATACGTTATTTTTTAAATGCTTCCACAAAAGCCTGTGATGGAGATTTTACAGGATTACCCGACATCAAACCGGAATATTCAGTAAATGGTAGTTTGATTTCAATACCATTGTTATTGATAACAAGTTCCCTGATCTCTTTATCATGGTTACTGCCCCTCATTTTCAGGACAGATATGGTTTTCTTCATTTCGCTTTGGATTTCTACATATCTTAACAATATGATGCTGTCCATGACAACAGATGTTCTATTTCCTGTGATGGTGGACGAGCCCATAAGTTCTGACGTCTCATTCGTGAACACTGAGATGATGTTCCTGGACGAGAAATACCTTGACAGGATAGATATATATTCACTCAGACCCAAATCATCCCGAAGTGCAACCCGCAAATTATTGACTCCGTCAAGGACCACACGTTTGACATCCAATTCTTCTATGATATCTTTAATCTCAAGAGCCACCCTGTTCACATCAAGTTGATCTATATTTGAATATAGTATTCTCAGTAAACCATCCGCTTCCAGTTTTTCGAGGTTCCAGCCAAAGCTTGCTGCATTATTCCGAAGCAGTACCGGGTCCTCTTCAAAACTGACAAAGACTCCTGGTTCACCTATATTTGCACCATCTGCAATGAATTGGAGCCCCATCAAAGTCTTTCCGGTTCCGCTCCCACCGCTCACCAGTACATTACTGCCCCGGATAAAGCCACCATCGGTCATTTTATCCAGTCCTTTTATTCCAGTGGGAACATGTTCATATGTCAATAGTTCTCTTGTATAAGGATGCAGCGATGGATAAATCTCCAGGCCGTCATCAGTGATCTCAAATGAATGTTTTCCGGACAAATACTTCTGCCCCCTCATTTTGAGTACTTCCAGATGTCTCACTCGTTTGTTTCTCAATTGATCATTTGATAGGAGGATGACACCATCTGCAATGTAACTGATCTCGTCTTTCAAAATATTTTCATCAGATAATTCACCGGTAATCAGTACCAATGAATTCCACCCTTTCATTTTATTAAATAGATTATAATAGAATTCCCGTTTTTCCTGGCTATCCATCCAGCTTGTAAGTACATTCACCGGATCAATGGCAATGCGGTCCGGTTTGATTATCTCAATGTTACGTTCGATCTCCTGTATAATAGCTGAATTACCCTTTTTGATCTGCTCCGGGCCAAGTGGTACGTACTTTATGTTACCCTTTCCCATCAATGAAATACTGTAAAAACTGAATCGCGACATGAAATTGTTTATCATCGCAATGGGTTCGGATATCGCAGTAATGTACATGCAGATCTCATCTTCCCTTGCTGCATTGAAAAGGCTCTGCATGGTAAATGTTGTCTTTCCTGTGCCCATTATCCCACCTATAAGAACAGTAGACGGCCTGGTAAAACCTTCACCAAGTATTTCATCAAGCCCGGAAATTCCTGATATTACTTGTTTCATATATATCCTAAATTATTTCTTTGATCTTGTCAACAGCTTTATCAAGTTCTACCAGGATCAAACCGAGTCCTGCATCTTGATCGGTCATGGCAACAAGCAGTGCCTTTGGTCCTGCACCCATGCAAATTAATTTACCTGTTTTCGATTCAACAATCACTCGACTCGGCACTCCTTTATTAAGTTCACTTGCAGCTGTTTCAGCAGCACCCAGCATGGTAGCTGACATTGCGGCAAATGTTTCCCCCACTTCACCCTCAGGCATATTTGAACTCATTAATAAACCATCACGGCTGGCAATTGCACATGCTTCAATACTTCCGAAATATGTCAGGTTGGCAAGGATCTCCCGGAGCATTTCGGTTGTTGTAGTCAAGTTTATTCCACCTTTTGTCATTTCAAATTCAGGATAATTTTTATATAATTCAATACTGTATATTATTTAAGTAATTTGCATATAATTCAATTAAAGTGTATATAATTTATCAATTCGTACCTAATTATATTATTATGTATACTATGTTACTATATTATTTTTTATTATCTCATAAATGTTTTTGGAGGGGAATATTAAAATTGAAACTATAATAACCTGAATACGAGTTCATACGCTTTTTTTTCAATACTCCCTCCACATTTGTGGATGATATACTTGTATGCTTCTATCTCTATTAAATATTTTTCCATTTTGAAAACCTTGTAGCGTGTGGCGAGAATCACGACTTCGATAATTGCATTGAAAGCTCGATTTACCGGCCTTATTTCCTGGTACCTGATCATCCCGGTTATGGGTTTCAATTCAACCACCAGCACGTTCCCACCGCCACTGATATGTTCCACGTTAAAAAGCATCCAGGCACAACAATCTGAAATCACCGGAAAATTCCTGGCATCGTCTGTCGTTATGAACTCGAATACTTCTTCACTTACATCAGACAATGCGCAGCGTACAAACAATGCCGGGTCGTAGACCATATTAGCTGCAAGAAGTCCTGTTCCTATAATATTTGTATACGTATGCGAGCCGCTGTACACCCTGACCGTGAGCTTACCGTTACGCCTGATAATACCTATGGGTGCTGCATTTGATCTGCCGTCCGGAGACATTGTTGTCACAATTACCTCATTGATACCCTCCCATAAACCATACCTGTCAAGTTCAGGATTCAAATTTTTAGTCCCCCCATCAATGCCACGAAAAGACCGGCTATGATAATATCTGCAGTTGACCCGGGATTTATGCTATCCCGTATCAGTTCTTCATCAAAGGCGCAGATGGCATCTTTTGCATGCTCAAATCCTGATGCTTCAATAGTATCAACGATGTCCATTGCCCGTGCTGACACTTTCCCGGCCGTGAAGCTGTCAAACTTTATCCCGATGAACGTATCAGGATTCCCGGCGAGTATTTCGAGGAAACTCCATACCACTGCGTCATTTATGCTTATCTGTTCTTTTTTCTCAAGAATGCTGCTTGCACATGAAAAGGTAAGGGGGTACCCTGCTATCCATTCCCTCGCGATCATGTCATATGAAGATGATATTTCCATCAACTGGTACAATGTGGTCCCTTTGCTCCTGATGTTGTCAATTGAAGCCGGATCGTTCAGGTCAAGATCAGGTACATCTTTCACCCTCACACCTGTTTTTGAAAATGCCCTGTAGACCTCCACCGCATCCTCCACAGTAGTATTTTGCACCAGTTCCACGGTCCTGCTCTTCAACTCGGGGAAAATTGCAGGTGTATTTTCGTTCATGTTCCCAGGTTTCCCTGCTGCCATTACAAGGGGTAAGAGCAGCAGAAAAGCGCCGAAATGAGTGTTCCCACCTCTTTGCCATTTGCCGCTTTCAAGCACGGCCTCATGGATGTATCTGCCAATACCCATGCGGTCCTGAGACGCCTGCTCAATGACCGGGTAGACACTTACAGCCGAAGCAAGAAAATGTTCGAAATGGGTGTCAGGATAATTATGGTCCCGGTCCACATTACCGGGTTTGGGCGTGGCACATACTTCCAGTATCATGGCAAGCTGGGCATACTGGGCTATACGGTGATCATTATTGGTCATAAGCACGGGGTCCGGTATTCTGTCTGGATTTTATGATCCGATAATATATTATCCTGCTGTTATTGTCCTATGGATGTGCAAAATGCGGATAATAAGGCAACTGTAGCATTCTTCATGTATCCCGGCCATCAGCAGGAATTATACCGTAACAATTTGCAGGCAAAATAGAGTATAAAGACAAATTAGAGTATGAAGCCAAATTAGAGTATGAAGCTAAATTAGAGTTGAAGGCAAAATAGAGTATGAAGG
>JAMJFV010000077.1 GCA_023544495.1 ANME-2 cluster archaeon | reverse complement strand
TACTATCCTCCGGCCTGGCCTTGGGGAGCCCACAACATCACTGCTCTTTATGGTTCTTCCCTGGAATTCGACATCTTCTCCATTATGCAGGCGCTTGAACAGCGGTCCTGGGGGTATACCGAGTTCCAGGGCTTTATCACGGTCGAACCGTCCGGGCCTGTCTGCTTCCGCAAGGGCAAAACCAATAGATGGTACACTATGTTCGGTCCTGACAGCATCTATGTAATACTCACCCCTGTCCACCCTGTCCCCGGGATGTAATTCAATGGCCTGTATCTCGTATTTCAATTTATAGAATCCTATTGCCAGCATCATCTGGACGAATTCATTCACCCAGTGGGGACCGTATATTTTAAGGGACTCTGTACGCCCGTTAAAGTTCATGGTCTGGACGAGGCCCGGTATGCCCAGGATATGGTCGGCATGGAAATGGGTGATGAATATGGAGGTCAGGTTACCCATTCCGGTCTTGGCCCGCATCATCTGCTGCTGCGTGCCTTCGCCGCAGTCGAACAGCATAAGCTCGCCTTTGCGATTTACCAGGATGGCTGATGGATTGCGTTTTGGTGTTGGTACACTGCCGCCGGTACCAAGGAATGTAACTCTAAGCATTAAGCTGTTTTATGTGATATAAGATATTAAATAATTCCTCTGGTACTTACAGCTTCAATGTAACAGATCGGACTTTTGCATCCAGTCCTTTACAACCATGCACCCGGTGGTCGATAATGATATTGGTCAATATCCGGTTGACACCCATATCCAATACAGCTTCATGAGCTGCTTTGCATGCATCTAATATCTCGCCTATGCTCTCTGCCTGTATGGCAGTGCCCATTGGACATACCTGGTATTGCACATTTTTATCATCAAGTGCTTTTACGGCGGTCGATATATAACGGCTCAATGAGTCATCACATTCTCCCAGGACAGCGATCTGCAGCTGGGCAGTAACGATATTTCCTGTCAATAGTTGTTCCCCCATTTATTATTACGTGATGGTATGCGTTTGTTCCTATATAGTCTGCACTATACGTGAAAGCAGAAATACAAACAGGTACATATATAGTCTGTACAAGGTCAATTATAGTCAAGAACATAATATTTGATACTAAAATCTCAACGTTTTGATTTTCAGACAAAAAATATTTAACCCCATAGTACACAGAGGGACACGGAGCTTGTATCTGATTTCCCACCTGTCGAGTAGAGCCCATAGCGCACCTCTTTCCAGGATAATGGTCCTAGGGTTACTATGAGCACCCTCACAGAACCGGACGTGAAGATTTCCCTCATCCGGTTCTTCAGAAGCACATCCTCTACGGTTTCAGGTTGTATAGCGAATGATATTTCTTCGGCTTTGGGAGTGGATTAAATTGGATGGAACGGGAAAATTGATCCCAGTTGTAGCTTTTCCTCATTTGTAGTTAATTAGTTAAATTAGTTAATATTGATTGGTGTCACTATAAATTTCACATGAAGATGGGTTATTATTATGATGTCATCATTATTATTAGTATTATTATGGAAATTACAATATTTTTTTCCAGTTGAAACAGGGGGCTAGTCTAAACTAATTATAGATGTTGTTACTCCATACCTCTCATGTTCTCTTTGTCCACAATCTGCCCCAGGACTCTTACAACGTCCTCTACATTCTGGTAGATACCTTCTTCCAGTCTCTCAAGCACCATACTGGCATGTACTCTTCTGTCCCCGGTCACATCGATCACTTTCCATCCCTGGGAGCTCATAAGATCCCGCTTACCGGCCGGGAACCGCGCATCTTCCAGCAGTATCTCCCGCAGGGCCTCAATTCCGTTATGCTTTGTCACTCTGGGGAACCGCCCCTCGTTGCAGTATACTTTCAACCTTGCAGCGTCCTTATACATCCTGCCGCCATGGAATGACAGGTACATGGATTCTGAACCGCTGTCCCGTACTCTGCTATCTATCTCAATGAGTTCCTCATCATCGAACTGGTAAAGGTTGTGGTAACCATGTCCGAACAGCCTCGAGTATAGAATATCTGAACGGTAGGCAGGTCCGGATTCCTTTGACAGGTCCACACAGTGAACCACGTTGAACTCCTGCATCAATCGAACCAGTTCATCTCCCGGCGCCCCCCACCTGATCTCCCATACAAGCCGCATATCATCCAGCGGGACCGAGGACAGAAGGTCGTATATCCCCTTGATTGCCCTGTTGGGATCAAAGGACCGGGGGGTCTCCATTACCAATAGCCTTGAGCCCAACCTCCTGCAGATCTCGATACCTTCTTCCAGCAGCGTGCATGAACGGAAAGTCGGAGCAAGCATGTACCTGTGGGTCAGGTCACGATGACACCGTACGGAGAAGGTAAAACCCTTTGGAACCTTTCTCACCCATGAATCCACCACCTCAGGAGATGGTGTCTGGTAGAAGGTAGAGTTCACTTCCACAAAGTCGAATGCCCGGGAATATGCTTCCAGGGGATATGCACCCGGTATCCTGAAATATCCCCAGCCACCGGCCCCTATCCTGTAATCCGGCATCAATTGGTTTATCATCTGTCAATGGTAATAATATTGTTGGAGTTGGAGGATATGGGAATAATTCGGCTCGGATGTTCCGGATGGGACTATCGTGACTGGGTGGGCACGTTCTATGAGCGTGACGAGCCTTCAAAGCTCAGGGCATACACTTCACTGTTCAATACAGCAGAAATTAATTCCACGTTCTACAGCTACCCGAAACCCGGCCTGGTGCTGGGATGGGCAGCCCATACTCCTGATGATTTTGTATTTTCGGTGAAGCTCAACCGGCTGGTGACCCATGATAAACGTCTGGACCTGGCAGCCGGTGTGGAAGAGGATGTGCACAGGTTCTGCCAGCTTATGGAACCACTGAAAAGATCAGGGAAACTGGCCTGTATCCTTATCCAGCTTCCTCCGGGATTGAAGTACTCCCATTCCCTGATCGAGGGATTCCTGGCTGTGCTGCCTCCTGAATATCCCTTTGCCCTTGAGTTCAGGAACAGGACATGGCTCACTGATGATGCATTCCGTCTGTTCGAACAGTATACTATTACACCTGTCATGACAGACGGACCGGCCCTGCCAAAAACAATGATGTCTTCATCGACAACTTCATATATCAGATGGCACGGAAGGGGGAATAAAATATGGTATAACTACCACTATTCCCGGATGGAACTGGAACCCTGGGTCAAGATCATCAGGGAACTGGCAGATGACGTGCATGTGCTGGGTTACTTCAACAACCATTACCACGGATATGCTCCAGAGAACTGCCTGGATGTGCTGGAGATGCTGGGGGTGGCTACACCTCAGCAAAGGGAGGCAAGACAGAGGTTAAAAACCGGGGGGTATGTGGCCCCCGTAAGGAACACTACCCTGTCCGAGTTCTTTGAACAGGAAACTGCACATGGGAGTGTGGAAGAACAGCTGCTTAAATTTACTGATGAGGGGAGGCTTGGAAGGGGCAGGGAAATTCGGGATATTACAATACTGAAGGACGAACCAGGGCTGTTGGTGGCAGATGTGGACGGATACTCGGTATTTGTGGACTATGGGGGTTGTTGTATTCTGCATGATTGCCAGGACTGGCGCAGGGGCATTTCCAGACAAAGGGTGTGCAAGCACGTGGCGGCACTGCTGCTGGCCATGCCACCCGAAAAGTGCATATTGCTGCTGGAAATGATGACAGGGCAGAAATGGGATTTCAGGCCGTATACGGGGTGATTCTCTATATCTTCTCATCGGAACATTTAAACAAAATGAACAAAAATATAAAATATTCATTATAATATATGCGCATAACTATAAAACTTTTCTATCAAGAAAATAGAAAATTATATATACTATACTCTATAAGAAATCTAAGGGGACGAAAGGAGTTCAATCTTCAAAAACACTACTCCCCAACTGTAAAAGCAATGTGCGGACGGATTGGGGAGTGGGGGCCAATTTACAGCAAACTAAAACTTTGTTAAATAACTTTGGCATTTCTCTCCAAAATTATTCAATGTTCAGGGAGATAACAGGATAACGATGTTAGAAACGTCTAAGGAAAGGATGGCATTATTAAAGGCAGGATATGATCTAAAAAAAATTGAACAGCTTTATATCGATGACCATAATTTTGAAATAATAGTAGATCCTATTTTTTTCAAAGTGATCGAATTTGAACTCTAAAATACGTGTTATAAATGAGCATGCAGTTCTTCACCTGCCAGGCTCATAATTATACAGGGGACAGGTACTCTATACAGGTACCACTATGCAATCCTATTGTTAAAACCAGGGTAAATAGACAGTGTTATTACCGATAAAACAATCATGATAAATATGTTTGTCGGCATAGACCATGGCACTACCCACATACGATTTGCATCCACAAATGGCTGTGTATTCAAACTGTTAAGACGTCAGGCAGCGAAGATGACCGGTGAAAATATCCAGAATGCATTTTTGCAGGGTCTGTCTACGTCCGCATCTGAGATAACGATGATGGCCGTCACCTATTCCATGGGTGACGGGATAAACATGGTCACACCCATTGACCATGTACCCGACAGGGGTATCAAAGACAGGCACGGCGCCGGGCTTCATGTCGGAGGAGGCACGCTGGTCTACGACACCATCAGGAATTCAGGCATCCCGGCACTGGTAATACCCGGGCTTCACAGGGGTAATACACCTGATGCCAGGTTCAATGTATTTTCCCATGGTGCCAGCCCTGAAAAAATTGGTATCGTATACCACGCCCACAAGAAAGGATATGATGACATGGTGGTATCTGATATTAGCTCCAACACAGTAACACTGGCCGTGGCACAGGGCAAGCTGCTGGGTGCGCTGGATGCGTGTATATTTGCGCCAGGAATACACCACGGGCCCATTGACCTGGAAGGAATACGGGATGTGGATTATGGAGAAATCACTGCCAATGAAGCCTTTACCCGTGCAGGAGTGGTCAAGATGGCTGGGGTGAAGGACATAGATGCTCTCATGGATGCTTTTTCAACCGGGGACGCTTCTGCAGCCCTTGCTCTTGATACCGCATCCCTGTTTGCAGCAATGGAGATGGTGTCCATGAAACTGCTGCTCAGAGAACAAGGTATAGAGGACCCCCGCATATTCATAGCAGGTTCAGTCAGCGACATCAAATATGCCAGGGATAGGATCAGGTCACACATTGGGACAGATGTGGAATGCCTTGGAGTATGGTCTGGTGCGCTGGGTTGCGCACGTATCGCAGAGGATGTATACGGCGGTGCCAGGGACATCATGGGGATAGGCGTCGATATACCATAATCTCGTATTCAATAGGTTTAAATCAATAAATATACATATTGAACGTGATGACCAATGACCGCCGTCACATAGTCTCAATGAAGGATTTTACCAGGGACGAAATTGATTTCATTCTTGAGAGGGCTGTTACACTCGAAACACTGGCCCGAAGCGGCAGGTCAGACATACTTACCGGAAAGATCCTGGCACTGTTGTTCTATGAACCCAGCACAAGAACCCGCATGTCTTTCGAGACCGCAATGTTACGCCTGGGCGGCAGCGTATTAAACTTGGGTTCAAAAGAGGCGAGCAGTATTGTAAAGGGGGAGACACTGGCCGATACCATCAGGGTGATAAGTACGTATTCGGATGCCATTGTGTTGCGTCATCCCAGCGAGGGTTCGGCACGCATGGCCGCTGAATTTGCATCAGTTCCCATTATTAACGGAGGGGACGGTGCCGGACACCATCCTACCCAGACCCTGCTTGACCTGTACACCATAAAAAAGGAAAGTCATCTTGACAATCTGGACATTGCCATAGTGGGAGACCTGAAGTACGGACGTACCGTTCATTCCCTTGCCTATGCCCTTTCGTTATATGGTGCAAATATCACGTTTGTTTCACCACACCAGTTGAAGATGCCGGAGCAGATAAAAGGGGACCTCAAAGCTATGGGTGCCAGGGTCAGTGAGACCGAAAACCTTGATGAGGTACTGGACAGCGTGGATGTGCTGTACATCACCCGCATCCAGAAGGAACGGTTCCCCGATCCGACCGAGTACAATAAAGTAGTGGGTGCCTACAAGATAACAGGAGAGCATTTTGACAGTGTCAGGGAGGATATGATAATCATGCATCCTCTTCCCAGGGTATATGAGATAGACAGTTCAGTGGATAATTCGCCTCATGCCCGTTATTTCGAGCAGTCTTTCTACGGAGTGCCTATCAGGATGGCATTGCTTACTATCGTACTGGGGGTTGATGTATGATCCCGGGAAAGGAATTGAGGGTACATCCTATACGCGACGGCACTGTTATAGACCATATCAATGCCGGACAGGCTATGAATGTGTTAAAGATACTGGGTATCACGGGTTCGTCCAGTGCCGTTATTTCAGTAGCAATGAACGTATCCAGTCAGGACATTAAGTACAAGGATATTGTAAAGATAGAGGACAGGGAACTGGAAGATAAAGAGGTTGATAAGATTTCCCTGATCTCACCAAATGCAACGATAAATATTATCCGTGACTTTGGAGTTGCAGACAAGCATCGTGTGGAATTGCCTGAAATGGTGGAAAGTATGGTCAAGTGTTCAAACCCGAACTGTATTTCAAATACCAATGAGCCTGTTACCTCAAAGTTCGAAGTGAAAAAGGACCCCATACGATTAAGATGCATCTATTGTGAGCATGTGATAGAGGAAAATATTGCCGAACATCTTATTTAGCAGATATTTGAAAAGGATATTCATATGGTTGAGATAACACGGGTACTCTTGCTTTTGAAAAATATGGTCTATGAGAGTACTAGCCCCCAGGAAACGATCAGGTTTGCAAAATACTACCGGAAAAAAGGACTCGATGTTATGGTGGTATTATGGGGACCGATGGGTGTGCTCCTGGGTATGAAGGATAAGAAAGGTTCCCCCCCCTATGACAAGTATGTACATGAATGCCTGGACCTTGGTGTCAAGTTCAAATGCTGCCGTCTGGCATGTTCGATGATAGGGCTTCATGATGAAAATTTCATGGAAGGTATTGAAGTTGTTGAGTCATTTGAAGTAGCTGAAATGTTCCTTGAGTTTCAAAAAGAAGGGCAACTGATAATAAGTTTGTAACTATTTTCAATCTTTCATAAAAACAATGATTTATCATTGAGAATACAGAAACATTAAAGCTTGATAAAATACAACTAAAAACTGTTCATACCAGTAAAATGTCTCTATTGTCGCATAAAACAGACTATTTAGAAATTTGAAGCATGAATTTAAGTAACAAGAAATATATTTAATATTCATTATTCATTATTAATTAATATCAGGAGCACGTTAAATATGGAACTTACGCCAATTCAAAGAGAAATTTTAACTGCTTTAATTAATCTTTATCGACAAAATAAATGTGCAATTAAAGGAGAAATGATTGCAGAAATAATTAACCGTAATCCAGGAACAGTTCGCAACCAGATGCAGTCACTAAAGGCACTTGGATTGGTGGAAGGTGTACCGGGTCCAAAGGGCGGGTACAAAGCAACCGGAGCTACCTATGAAGCTCTCAGCGTTGCTGAAATGGATAGAGAGGCTGTAGTTCCTATATATAAAAATCAACAGCACATAGATGGGCTGACAGCCGCCGAGATAAGTTTTACCACTGTCCGCCACCCTGATACCTGCAATGGTATCATTCGAATTCTTGGCGATATACGTGATTTTGATACTGGCGATATCATACAGGTCGGACCAACACCGGTCAATAAACTGATCGTTCGTGGAAAAGTGATGGGTCGGGATGATTCATCCAATGCTTTGCTTTTTTCAATTACCGAGATGGTTTCACTTCCCAAACGTCCGATACGTGAATATCTATCTGATAAGACGATTTCCGTACCAGCCAATGCTACCATTCAGGAAGCTGCCAGGATATTCACCAGAAACAACATTCATGGTGCTCCTGTTGAGGATAAAGGCAGTGTTGTAGGGGTCATTACATATACCGATATCGGTAATACTCTTGCCAGCGGAAAGATGAACCTCAAGATCCGGGAGATCATGACAAAAGACATCATTTCTATTGATGGCGAAACTGCACTATATGATGTGGTAAAGGTATTTGATAACAAGAAGGTCGGACGATTGCTGGTAACCTCCGGGGGCAAGTATATAGGTATCATTAGCAAGACAGACGTCCTTCATGAGATGGTCGTGTACTAAAGCCGTGGCATGTCACTTTTATTGGGTCGTGTATTGTCTAAATAATTGAAGCCGGGATGTTTACGATGTCACGTGGGATGTATTTTCTTTATGCAGCATATATTAGTGCACCATATACCGATAATTTGATGAACGAATATGTCGTAACCATTAGAACGATAAAAAGTTTTGTGAGTTGAGAACTGTGAAACATGAACTGATGGAAATATTGTGCTGTCCTATGTGTAAAGGTGACCTGGTACTTACCGTGGATGAAGAGGATGAAAATGAGATTATTTCGGGCTCA
>JAMJFV010000076.1 GCA_023544495.1 ANME-2 cluster archaeon | reverse complement strand
ATAGATACATTAATGGGTAATAAAGGTTGGGGATGGAAACAAATGTCGTTTTGATAGTACATAAAGTATAACTTTTTGTACTCAAGTTAATCCGACCGCAGGGAGGATTTTCTTGTTTCTTTTTATGTAAAATGCGGGTTGATCCTGTTGCGTGAATCATTTAATAATCCGCTTTTTCGTTCTACGATGCATCCCTATTGGAATACTTGACAATCAAATCACCTGTAGTAAAGGCTACGTTGTGATAATGTTCAATATGTAAATAAAATTATTTACATGGCATTGATCGCGCAGATAACCTTTATTCAAACATAGGTCAGCGGATGGTACTCTATCTTTTCCCCGCAACCGGAACACTCAGCAAAACCGCTGTGGGGAATTACCGTAACCTCCTTTGAGCATTTCGTGCAGAAGATAGAATCCACTATCTTCAGCCGCTCTTCCACTACCGTAAGTATCCTATGTGCCACCCCGAAGATATGCTCCCTGTACCGTGTAGCAATATAATAACTGACCAGAGCCAGCAATGTTCCCCCAACCAGGTCAGTTATCCAGTGGATGCCAAGGTACAATGTTGAGAACAGGATGGCAAGAGTTGAAACAATAGAGAACACCTTGTATCGCTCAAGGTTTGTCCTGAACACAACGACCAGTGTTGCCATAATAGATAGTGCGGCATGCAGGCTGGGAAAATCATTGTCAAGAAGTGGGTCAGCTATCCTTACCCCATGCTCGATGATGGGGCTCAGGTCATACAACAATGTAGAGACATTGGGGAGGGTATGTCCGGTAACAGCAACCGGTATAAAGATGTAGAAAGGAAAGGCTATAATGTATATTAGTATAAAGGCAATGGTATATTCTTCAAGGGCATGCAGGTTGCGGGTATATATCAGGACAATGAACGTAAAAACCATCAGGAAAGAAAAGGCCATGAGATATACGAAGGCTGTAAGGTATGTTAGCAGGGGTGTTGCAAAACTCTGGAAATGGCTTACAAGATCGCCCTCTATCATAACAAGATATCCAGTATAATCTGCATTTACCCTCAGACCCAGGGCATTTACAATATATGACTGGGACTGCATAAGCATATAGACAAGGAATGCACAAACGAAAAATGGCCCGAATCCGATCAGGAACCTGCGCAGGGAAATTCTGCTGTAATGTTGTTTTATTTCTCTTGGAATAAGAAATCGAAACCCGGCCGCTGTCGTCAATGCAAGAAGCGGTAGCATGATCACTGTCATAAGGTACGTCGAAGTCATATATCCTCCTAATAATTTTTCGGATATAAAGGTTTATGCAATTCATCCCGGAATATCAAAATCTTATTATCAGATAATCTCATTCTACGGTCCACTATGTTCACCATAATTACAGGCTCTCAGTTCGGGGATGAAGGTAAGGGCAAGATCGTTGACCTCATGGCAGGGCAATATGACCTCATCGTACGATTCCAGGGCGGCGATAATGCAGGCCATACCGTAGTAGTGAACGGCAAAGTATACAAGTTACACCTCACCCCATCTGGTGTACTGTACAATGCCAGGTTGCTCATAGGCCCCGGTACTGTACTGAATCCCCAGACCCTTGCCCGGGAACTTGATACCCTTGCAGAGGACGGCACAATGGTAGACGAAAAGAAGCTGGGCATAGATGCCAAGACCAGTATCATCATGCCGTACCATGTGGAACTGGACGGCCTGGGCGAGTCGGCACGCACAGAGAAGATAGGCACTACCAAACGGGGTATCGGGTATGCTTATATTGACAAGGTTGCAAGGGACGAAATACAGATGGCTGACCTGGCCGACGAGGTGCTGCTGCGCAAGCGGCTCAAAGAACTATCTCCCTTAAAAGCGGCCCAGATACAGAGTATGGGAGGCGACCCGCATATCATGGAAGACGAGTCCTGGATAGAGCAATATATCGAACTGGGGCGCAGGTTCGCACCCTATATCGCCGATGTATCCCATGAAGTCAACACTGCCCTTGATGCAGATAAGAACGTACTTGCAGAGGGCGCCCAGGGTGCATTCCTTGACGTGATACACGGTACACAGAAATTCGTAACATCATCCTCATGTATTGCAGGTTCCGCCTGCGCTAATCTGGGCGTGGGACCAACCAGGGTGGATGAAGTGCTGGGAATTGTCAAGGCCTACATCACCCGCGTGGGCGAAGGTCCTCTGCCCACTGAACTTCAGGATGCAACAGGTGAACAGATACAAAAAGCAGGCGGAGAATTCGGCACAACCACGGGCCGTACAAGACGGTGTGGCTGGTTCGACCTGCCGCTGGTCAAAAAATCAGTGGCACTGAATGGTTACACTCATATAGCACTGACCAAACTGGACGTACTGTCCAATATACATCCCCTGAAGATATGCATGTCATACGAACTGAATGGCGTTAAACTGGATTATCCGCCTGAATCCACTTCTGACCTGGCCCGCTGCAAACCTGTGTATGAAGACCTGGACGGTTGGGACGAAGACCTGACAGGAATTCTCACCATGGATGACCTCCCTACTGCTGCTCGTAAATATGTAGATAAACTTGAGTCCCTCCTGGGTGTTCCGTTCAAATATATCTCAGTGGGGCCGGGGCGGGAACAAACATTTATAAAATGATTACCAATCTTTAATATGGGACTGGTGTAATGGACTCATTGAGCAGTGATGTTTTCGAATCGGTAAAGTTGAAGGTAGCTGAAGCTGATCAGCGGGACGTGGGGAAAGGTGTGGTGCGTATCGATGAGAAGAACCGCGAGAAACTGGGCATCAATGTTTTTGATGTTCTGGAGATCAAAGGGGACCGGGTCACTTCTGCTATCGTTGGCCGGGCATATCCGACCGATGAAGGAATGGATATCATCCGCATGGACGGACTGACACGAACCAATGCAAGGACCGGTATCGGGGAATTTGTAGACGTGAAAAAGGCCCAGTGGTATGAGGCCCGGAAAGTAACCCTCGCACCCGTTGCCAGTAATATCCGGATATTTGCTCCCAGTGATAGCATCAAGGTCATATTCCAGCACAAGACCGTGAGCAAAGGAGATATTATATCCTCCACCAGTTTGCGCAAGCAACGGTATGAAGCATTATCAGGAGACACGGTGCTTGATGATATACTGCACGGTTTCTTAGGTGGTCCCTCCTTTGGATTGGGTGAGATAAAACTGCAGGTCGTATCGACAAATCCTGGCGGTATCGTCAAGATCACTGAAATCACTGAGCTTGAAATGTTCCCCGAAGCAGTGGAATTCCCGGAACAGGTTGTTCCCGAGGTCATGTACGAAGACCTCGGCGGTATCAAACCCGCGCTGACCAGGGTGAGGGAAATTATCGAACTACCCCTGAAACATCCCGAACTTTTCAGCAGGCTTGGGATCGATCCGCCCAGGGGTGTATTGCTCCACGGTCCCCCAGGCACCGGCAAGACCATGCTGGCCAAGGCAGTGGCCAATGAATCCAATGTTCATTTTATTACTATCAACGGGCCCGAGATCGTAAGCAAATACTACGGAGAGAGTGAACAGCGTCTTCGTGAGGTGTTCGATGAAGCTGAGAAGAACGCACCCAGTATCGTGTTCATTGATGAGATAGATTCCATTGCCCCCAAACGGGCAGAGGTCACGGGTGAAGTGGAGCGCCGGGTGGTGGCACAGTTGCTGTCATTGATGGACGGCCTGAAGTCTCGTAAGAACGTTATCGTCATTGGCGCCACGAACAGGCCCGAGGCCCTTGATATGGCACTGAGGAGGCCAGGTCGGTTCGATAGGGAGATAGAGCTGCGGGTTCCTGATACCGAAGGGCGGCTTGAGATCTTCCAGATACATACCAGAGGTATGCCGCTTACCCCGGATGCTGACCTGAACAAGCTTGCTGATATATCGTACGGGTTCGTTGGAGCCGATATCGCAGCATTGGTCAGGGAAGCGGCCATGAATGCACTGCGCCGGATACTGCCGGATATTGACCTGGAAGAACAGGAGATACCAAAAGAGGTGCTTGAAAAACTCCAGGTGACCTTCAATGATTTTGCGGAGGCCATGAAAGAGGTGCAGCCATCGGCACTGAGGGAGATACTCTTTGAAATACCCAATGTCACCTGGGACGATATCGGCGGTCTTGATGATGTAAAAGAGCAAATGCGAGAGGCTGTGGAATGGCCACTTCGTTTCGGGGCATCATTCAGGCGCATAGGGGTCGAATCGTCAAAAGGCATCCTGTTATACGGCCCCCCTGGCACCGGTAAGACCATGCTGGCCAAGGCTATTGCAAATGAATCTGAAGCGAATTTCATCACCGCCAAAGGCAGTGACCTGCTGTCCAAGTGGTACGGGGAGAGCGAAAAACATATTGCTGAGGTGTTCAAGCGCGCCCGCCAGGTGGCGCCTGCAATCGTGTTTCTGGACGAACTGGACGCACTGGCGCCTGTCAGGGGAGCTGCTGCCGGTGAACCCCAGGTGACGGAGCGGATAGTGAACCAGCTGCTCTCGGAACTGGACGGGTTGGAAGAACTGCGGAGCGTGGTAGTGATAGGTGCAACGAACCGGCCGGATATCATCGACCCGGCATTGATCAGGCCGGGGAGGTTCGATGAACTTATCATGGTACCTGTACCCGATAGATCCACGAGGAAACAGATATTCCAGGTTCATACCAGAAAAATGGCACTGGACAGTGACATTGATATCGATACCCTGGTAGATCTTACTGACCAGTACACTGGTGCCGATATTGCTGCGGTCTGTAAAAAGGCAGGTAAGTTCGCATTGCGCGAGAATATGGATTGCATGTGTGTCAGTCAAAAACATTTCATTGCTGCCGTTCAGGATACAGGGCCCAGCGTGACACCTGATACAATGAAGTATTACGAGAATCTGAAATCCGAATTGCGCAAGAAACGCTCAAAACAGATAGAGTCAGGAATATACGTTTAGTGTAACGGAAAAAGCATTATGATACATGAGGCGGTGCTGTTCGATCGGTTGGATAACAACAAAGTGCAGTGCCACGTGTGTGCGCATGAGTGTAGCATTGCAGATGGAAAGTCGGGGATTTGCGGTGTCCGGGTGAACCGGGACGGTACATTGTTCACGCTTATTTACAATACCGTATCCAGCGAAGCTGTTGACCCCATCGAGAAAAAGCCCCTGTACCATTTCCTGCCCGGGACGCTCAGTTATTCCCAGGGTAGCATTGGGTGCAATTTCAGGTGTAGACACTGCCAGAACTGGAATATCTCGCAGATCAGCCTGGAGCAGGCATATACCAGCGAGATTACACCAGAAGAGTCAGTGGTACGAGCAGTGGATTCGGGATGTGCCAGTATGTCCTGGACATACAATGAGCCTACTATCTGGCACGAGTTCACATACGATTCCGCCAAACTGGCACATGAGGCAGGTCTTAAGACCGTGTACGTGACCAATGGCTATATCACCGAGGAGGCATTGCGGGATATCTCACCGCACCTGGATGCTTTCAGGGTGGACATCAAGGCGTTCACTGATGAGTTTTACCGGAAAGTGTGCGGGGCGCACCTGCAGCCGGTGCTTGATTCATCAGTGGTGGCGAGAGAGCTGGGCATGCATATCGAAGTGGTCAACCTCATTATTCCCGGCCAGAATGATGAACCTGCAGAAACACGTGCTCTTATTAAATGGATCAGGGATAACCTGGGTATCCAGACCCCGGTCCATTTCACGAGGTTCTACCCCATGTACAAAATGGAGGATGCTTCACCTACACCTGTTGCAACCCTGGAGAACGCATGGCAGATGGCAAAGGACGCAGGTCTGGAATATCCGTATGTGGGTAATGTGGCAGGGCATACGTATGAAAACACTTTTTGTCCGGAATGCGGGGCATTGCTCATTGACAGGAACGGATATCGTATTGTGAGGAATGTCATCACAGAGGATAAGAAGTGCCCGGAATGCGGACATGGGATCATGGTTGTTATGTAGTATGAGGAAATAGCCATGTTTCATGATCCTGGTCGGGCGGAACAGGGAATGTTTTGATTGGCCCTGCTTTTAAGAAGACTATTTATGAATGTATGTTTTTACTGAATATCGATGGATATTCCAGCAATCATCAGTTCAGACACGTTTGAACTTATCTTCATTCCTCTACTCATTTTCTGTGCCAGGGCTTTAGACGTATCTATTGGGACCATCCGCATCATATTTGTTACCCGTGGGCGGAGATTACTTGCCCCTCTGCTTGGATTTTGTGAGATCATGATCTGGTTGCTTGCAATCGGTTCTGTCATGCAGAACTTTACCAATCCGCTCTATTACATAGCCTATGCAGGAGGTTTCAGTTTGGGAAATTTTACGGGGATAATGATCGAAGATAAACTGGCAATGGGTGCGGTGGCAGTACGGATAATTACGGTAAAGGATGCAGCGCACCTGTTCGAATAGTTCATTTCTGAAGGGTATGGAGTGACCAGTGTGGATGCTCTGGGTGCTACAGGGCAGAAGGTAATGATTATATTCACGGTCATTTTGCGCAAGGACCTCCAGCACGTTGTTGAATTGATAACAGAATTCAATCCCCAGGCGTTCTATTCGGTACAGGAGGTCCGGGGTATAAGTAAAGGGGTGTTCCCGGTGGAAAGGCCATTCTATCAGGAAAAATTTCTCAGCTCATTGCGTTATAAGCGAAAATGATACTTTGTGTCTGTACCAATAATATACCATGAAGACCATATCAGTACGGCTGCCAGAACAATATATCCATGATATTGAAGACGCAGCCGGACAGGAATGAATAGACAGGGGCAGCATGCTTCGTAAGCTCATAAGGAGCGGTGTTTGAGGAATATCGCATGAAAAAGGCACTGGAATCCTATTCAGAGGGAAAGATATCCCTGTGGAAGGCAGCCGGCAAGGCAGGAATAACCTGCAGGGCAGCCCTAGAAGAACTGAAGATATGGAATATTCCGTTCAGATATGAAAAAGAGGACCTGGATGTGGATATTGATTGGGCTTTACAGGAGAAATGACTGTCAGCAATTCAGGTCCGTTATTGTTTTGCAAAACTGTTTGATGCACTCACCCATTCACCACCCTCGACTCCCCCGGCGGCAGCATCATAGCGATCTTATCAGCTGAAGCGATCGACTTCACCAGCGCCCGGTCCCCGACCATATCCACCAGCATCTTGTAGATCTTCTTGGCAATATCATTCTGGCTGAACCCCCCCGGCTCAACTTCGACCACATACTGCGCCCGCCCCTTCACCGCTTCAGGCGGCCCGCCAAAAAACTTTATCCCGCCTTCGATCCTGATACCAACCGCAGCCCCTACCGTAGCACTCATATAATTGCGCTTGCCCCTGATAATGAACGAGCCCCTGGGTACGTACTCGCCCGATTCGGGGGTCTTGGACACCTGCTCTGATGTCACCCAGTAGCAGTCACCATCCACGCGCCCAGACTTCCATACACCTGAATTGGAGACCACGAACCGGGCAGCCTCCTCAAGCGTGGTCCGGGGCACTTCCCTGCCTTCGGTCTTGATGACAACAGCAGGCGAGCCCGGAGCTTCGGTATGGAAGAAGATATCCCGCTTTTCCATGTACTTCTTCACCACATCTTCATTGGTGCCCGCATCCCTGCCGCCTACCACTAAAAAGCCATCAGAGGACTCGAACCACCTGAACCTGTCATACCAGCGGGGCTTCACCTTGATCTTGCCCCCTCTCCTCTGCTTCTCTGGCTCGGCCTTCCTGGCTATCAACTTCTCGGTCTGGAGAATAGCCCGCTCAGCCCCCGATCTCTTACCAGAGATCTTCTTTGCCTTATCATAAAACAGCTGGGCGTTCTGGGGCATGGTCAATTTGATGTCGACTGGTACTTTTTGTCCGTCGAGTTCCAACGTCAGCGTACCTTTACTGGGGTCTATGGACTTGATGAGCTTAGCCTGCGGTGTATCCGCACCTTTCAGGCGGCTCTGTATCTCATCCCAGCCCAGGCGCTCCCTGGCATCACTGATGGCCTTTACCGTCTCCTCAATGGTCTGGTAATGGGCATATATCAGATCCCCGGTCTGCTTCAACTGCCCCGCCTGTTTTGCGAACTTCTCGATCGCCTGTTTCTGCTGGTGAAGCCGCCGCTCAAGCACGCTCTCCTTTTTCACCTCTTTGACCTGTGCAGGGGTTACGACCTCCATATCTGCACTGAAATATTCATCCAGAGCCATGTTAAAACGATCAAACTTCAGGGTCTCAAACCCGCTGTATCTTTCAAGCCCGAACGCCACTACATCTACGTTCTTACCATCCTTTGCCACAATATGCGGCTCAAGTTCCCCTTCCTCGATCGGCCTGAAAACTGATTTCAATGCCCTCAGCACCCCTTCAAGGTCAGATACCTCCCTTGCACTCGTGTGCTTATTAATGCCAGCCTGCAGGCATACCTCCTCGGCAAGGACACCGCCCATATTCAGCCTGGTGGCCAGCGTCCTTACAATATCACTATCCGATTCCTGCAGGATGCTGGCAAGTTTCTCTTGAGTAATTTCAAGCGGGCTGAGCTGTGCTGGTGGCCGTTCATATATCTCGCCCCTGCGCAACGTCCTGTCCTTGAAACTCACCGGTTTCATGGGCTGAAGGATTCGCCCTTCGTCATCGGTCAGGATAATATTGCCCCTTGCGAACAACTCGGCAATAAGCCTTGTAGTGACGCCTGCACGAATAATTTCAAATTCTATGATGCGGTCAAAGTCATGTTGTGATATTTTCTTTATCCTGCCGCCCATTACGTGTTTTCGGAGCAACATGGGAAATCCCTGTGGTAGTTGAGGCGCAGGGCGTGGATGCAGGGTGAGATGAACCCTTTTACCCGCCTGTATGACCAGGTTATGCCTGCCCTGTCCGTAAATGTTCAAGGTCATCCGCATTTCATCATAATTGGTCTGGTAGATCTTCCCGATCTTGGCATCCACC
>JAMJFV010000075.1 GCA_023544495.1 ANME-2 cluster archaeon | reverse complement strand
ATCAGCATGATAATGGTCTATATTCCCAATCCAGCAACAAGGAAGAAGGAAAAGAAGAACGTTTGAGGGGTATATCCCCTCTGGTATTTTTTTACTCCTGATACGTGTTGAGATTACGGGAAAATTGCCGGTGAATTATCGATTTTTTTTAGTAAGTATGATGCGGTTACCATAATTGTCAATTATTCATAATATTTCGTAATTTATATGTATGATGAATTGTTATAAGAAAATGGGGAGATATCTTATGAAAGAACAAGAAGTTAATACTATTTCGATTGGTGATAGAGTAAAAGTGCTATGGAACTTTGATAACAGAATGCACAAGGGTAGAATTATTGGCATTAAGAATAATGTGATAACTATCGAATCGAATGAGGAACCAAAGAAGGGGTTTTTTGTACCTCCAAAGATAACCATAAGTGATGCTTCAAAAATAACAAAATTACCTGAATGACCGGATGAGATCTTCGAAAATTAAATCCTGAAATATTTTTGACCTGTTACAGTTAACAGGGGTGTATTGTGACTGGAGGTAGCTGGTTATGTGCTGGAGGTAGCTGATTATGTGTAGCTCCTTTGACATACTGTTCGACATCCTGGCGGTCAGGTTTCTACAAGAGAGGTGGCTGAGCAACTCGAATCCGAAACCGAGAGCCAGATATCGGCAATGTTGGCGGGATTGGCATCATAATTGCGGTACTGTGCAATGTAGGCCTTATCAGAATTAACACGTTCACCAGAAGAATGGAGTTGAGCCACGCTCTGCCTGGCCTCCTCGCCAATAATATACATCTTTATATCCATATCTCCCAGGGTCCGGGGAAATATCGTGGTTTCAATGGAACTGATCTTCAGCATCGTTCCAACCAGGAGTGCCAACAATACCAATCCGGCAACCAGAATCAGTACCTTTATTCACCTGGTTTTCACCATTCATTTTTAGAGATTAAGACAGGCAACGCTCTCAATGTATAATTCGATTAAAATGAAAAAGTATATAAGATGTTTATAAATATTAATGTCAAAAAATAAAATAAGGTGGGTATATTGGAAATCTATCAATCACTTTCGATGACCTTTAATATTTTATCAATTATTCTGGGATTGTTCGGATTGTTGTTTGTCATAAAAAATTGGATAGTATGGCAAAAAACCAGTTTAGAAATCATAAAAGCCAGGGCATTCCTGGATAAGAAATTCATCGAAAGAAACTGGATTTACCTGGTAATTGTTGGCGGAATTATCGTGTTCAGGAGAATGTACAGGTACGCCGAGCTCAGTCAATACAAGTCTGCATATATGGGAGCAAATGAGGTATTATTTGATTTTTCAGGTTTTGTAGTTATTTTCATACTTGTGACAATGGCATATCAGTGGTACAAGATCATACAGTCCCATGCTTAAAAAAATTATTCTGACTTGACCAGCCAAAGCGTTAAGACAATTCTTGTATCCAAACCTTTATGAACCTCAATAACTACAACAATCAATGGTGAACAATATGGTCAAATTATCCCCTGAAGTTAAAGCAGTTATCCAAAAACAGAAACCACTACCAATTGCCACGGCAGATAAAACTGGCAAACCCAATGTTATTTTTGTGGGTATGTGGAAATTCATTGATGATGAGACGATAATGATAGTTGACAACTTCCTCAAGAAAACCGCTGATAACCTTAAAGCCAATCCGAGATTATCCCTGGTAGCGTATGATGGTGAATCCAAACAATCATATCAGGTCAAAGGTTCAGTTGACTATCTAGAAAAAGGTGATACGTTTGATGAAGCCAAAGAAATGGCTTTATCCAAGAAATTGCCTGGCAAAGGTGTTCTCATCTTCCATATAGAAGAAGTCTTTGATTCAGTCTATGGACCAAACGCTGGTACTAAAATCTCATAACATAGAATAATTGAATTATCGGTTTATCGATTAAAATATAATGGTGATCAATTGACAGAAACAGCAATGAAAAATAAGGATGAAAAGAACGCATATATCGGTGATGAATTTACTGAAGACGATGAGCTGGAAGTAAAACCGGAGGTAAACGAACTTGAAGGTTTGTATGACCTTATGATACCACCTGGAGTACCTGAATCACTAATTGTGGAACTGGTAGAGGAGTTTGATCTGGAACCGGTGACCAGACTGGCTAATGTTCAGATCGTGGAAACTGACCAGCGCGAAATACTGGTACTGCGGGGAGACCTGGAGACAGTTAACGAAGCCCATGATTACATGGTCAGGCGGATGCGCGAGATCAGTAGCGGAGGATACAAAAGTCCATGGGTGAAGGATTGAGCTTATCTGCCATCATCCAATCTTTCCCTGTACAGGGCCGCACCAAGGGCATTGACCAGCTGTGGTGCGCCCGGTACTTCTATTTTTGAATCCAGCACATTGTTTATTGCATCAATAATGCCCGTATTTCGTACCGTGCCCCCGATGAGCATTACCGTATCGGCAGAGGGGACCATCTGCGAAATCTTCAGTGCAAAAGCCTGGTGCAGCCCGTATATGACCTCTTCCATACTGTAACCACTGACCAGCTGGGATATCATCTCTGATATGGCGAACACACCGCAGGTATTGTTTAACTGTGCTCCTTTTGTTGCCAGGCTGTGTAATCTACCCAGGGACCCTACAGGTATGTCAAAGTAGTGTGCTGCCAGCTCCAGGAAAGCTCCAGTCCCCGCACTGCACTTGTCATTTATCACAAAAGTATTGCTCCTCAGGTCGATGACTTTTGTATCCTGCCCGCCAATGTCAATAATGACCTGTGTCTCAGGGTTGTGATACCTGGCACCCAGTGATGCAGCAGTTATCTCGGTTATTGCTGCACAATGGGGCACTTTCTTCCTGAAATAACCTGTAGACACGATGCACCTGTCATCCTGCCCATCATCGATAAGTTCAGTCCAGTGGTGGCTCGGTACTACTTTTGAGAAGATAACCTCCCTCTCCTCCACGTGCACTATCTTGGCAGTGGTACTGCCCACGTCAAGGCCAATATTCACGACATCACCCCCAGCATCTCTGCAAAGGCTTCCAGCCTGAGCTTAAGCTGTTCAGTGGAAGGACGGGGCAGGTCACCCTGCACGGTGAGGATAGGATAGTCAAGGTGCTGTCTGAATATCTCATCTTCCAGGGTATGGTGGCAGGCATACTGGGTATAATGTATCACTCCATCCACGCGCCGCCGCAGGAGTTCGTCCTGTATGAGCCTTACTCTGTTCTTAAGGGGGCCTGCAAAGGAATAATCCCTGTAACTGCTGGCCAGGGAGTCAAGGGAAGACCCGCCCAGGCGCAGGAACTCATAGGGCAGTTCGTCGTACACCACATGCAGCCCGAAACCCTCAGCCGTCTCATGGAAATCAGGATATATGGGAGGCACGCCGATGAGTGCAACCCTGCTGGAATAGCGTATATCTGTTCGGGGTACGCTGTCCAGCGTTTTTCCAAATATATCCGGGTTTCCTGCAAGGTCACTGAATGAGATAAGTGCAGAGAACACATCACTACCCCGGGCACGGTCGTTCACCCTCAGTTCGTCCAGTGCCCTGCCTTTCGCCTTCAGGTCGCTGATGAGGGAAAACATCCTCTCGTCCTGTATGCCGCCAAGGAAGCGGACCAGTTTTTCAAGTTGCGACCTCAGGTAATCTGTATCCCCGTCAAAGGGATAGAAAAAATAATGTGTGGGCATACCGCTTAATTCTGCTTTTTGTCCGTCCACCAGGGCGTTATGGCAGTCGCCTCCTGCAACCACTACCAGTGAGTCGATATCCAGTCCTCCGTTCAGTATCATGTCCCTCCAGATGGCGGTCCAGGCGCATAGTTTATTGCTCGGACTTGATGATGATACCGGCACTACATTGTTTACATCCAGTGGCCGCTTACCGCACGCATACATGAGTTCAGGGGGTACCAGGGCTGTTATCCCGATTGTATCGTTCATTGGCTGAGAATAGGTTTGTTCTCTATTATCTCTTACCCCCAACATAAAGATTTAATCTTATAAGTCCAATGGGGGACAGACATGAAACTATCGGATTTTGATTATCATCTACCACAAAATATGATCGCCCAGAAACCTGCCGCCCCCAGGGATTCATCGAGGTTGATGGTGCTGGATGAAAACGAATGGCGTCACCACACTTTTACTGACCTGCCCCGGTTCCTGCGTTCTGGTGACCTGCTGGTATTGAACGACAGCAGGGTTATACCAGCCAGGTTGTATGGCACCAGGGATACCGGTGGCAGGGTTGAACTGCTGCTGGTCAAACGGCTGGACGATGCATACTATGAATGCTTGGTCAGGGGTAAGGTAAAGACAGGGACTAACCTTAATTTCAATACCCTGTCAGCCACAGTGAAGGAACGGATTGATACCCATACCGGATATAGATACAATATCCGTTTCCAATGTGATGGTGATTTTGCCTCCCACCTTTACCATGAGGGTGTCATGCCAGTGCCCCCATACATTAAAGAGCAACTGGAAGATAGTGAACGATACCAGACCATATATTCAAGGGACGAAGGCTCCATTGCCGCACCAACTGCCGGACTGCATTTTACACCAGAGTTGATTGACACGATAAAACGGATGGGCGTAAGACTGGCATTTGCCACTCTCCATGTTGGCGTGGGTACATTCATGCCGGTACGTGCCGAAAAGGTGGAAGAGCATACTATGGAGAGCGAATACTTTACTATTGACGAGGATACTGCCCGTACCATCAATGATACCCTTGAAGTCGGCGGGAGGATAATCGTGGTCGGCACGACTACGGTCAGGGCACTGGAAAGTGCACAATGGCTGGATGGCAGGATAGCACCGTCCCGGGGCTGGAGCGAGATATTCATACACCCCCCGTATCAGTTCAAGACACCATTGAGCGGGCTTATCACCAATTTCCATCTGCCCGGATCCACGCTGCTCATGCTTATCAGTGCCTATGCCGGCAGGGACGCGGTGCTGGCAGCATATAGCGAGGCCATTGATAAGGGATACAGGTTCTACAGTTTTGGAGATGCGATGTTCATACTGGATACCGGGAAAGGAGAGTATAGAACGAAGACAGAGAATAACGTGGAGACCGCAGGATATGGAAGAGAATGGCGATAGAGTGGAGGCAGGACATGTTTGAAATTGTCCACGAGGATAATTCATCAGATGCCAGGGTAGGAAAATTGACCACGTATCACCAGGTTGTAGATACGCCCACCTTTATGCCAGTGGCGACCAAGGCCACGGTCAAAACGCTTACTCCCGGGGAAATACAGGAAATAGGGACCCAGGCCATCATCAGTAACGCTTTCCACCTGTACCTGAGCCCGGGCCATGAATTGATACATGAGGCAGGGGGGCTGCATACGTTCATGGACTGGGATGGAGCTATTTTCACGGACAGCGGCGGGTTCCAGATATTGCGCAAAGAGTTCAGGTTCAAACTGACCAACCAGGGTATCAGTTATTTCAATTCCAGGGACGGTCATCGGTATATGTATACGCCTGAGATGTGTATGGAGATACAGGGTGCCCTGGGTTCTGACGTGGCAATGGTGCTGGATGACTGCCCCCCCTGGGGAAGCACCCGTGATGATGTCAGGGAATCGGTGTGCAGAACATTGAACTGGGGGCAGCGCAGTCTTGATGCACGTTGTAACGATAACCAGCTGGTCTTTGCCATTCTGCAGGGGGGCACATATCCCGAGATGCGCAAAACCTGTGCCCAAAAACTGGTGGACATGGGTTTTGACGGTTACGGTATCGGGGGTTTGAGCATAGGTGAGCCCAAAGAGGTTATGCATGAGACCATCAGGTTGAACCTGACACAGATACCACCTGATAAACCCAGATACCTTATGGGAGTTGGGTCGCCTGTGGAACTGCTGGAATCCATATCACTGGGTGTTGACATCTTTGACAGCGCATTCCCTACCCGCAACGCCAGACACCAGACAGTAATGACCAGGCACGGTCAGATGGACGCGCGCCGTTCAACTCTTGCAAGGGACTTCAGGCCCATTGATGAAGAATGCAGGTGCTACACCTGTCAACATTTTTCCAGGGCATACCTGTACCATCTCTTCAAGGAATCGGAACTGCTGGCCCTGCGTCTGGCATCCATACACAATGTCCATTTCCTGCAAGAGTTGATGGGAGGGGCAAGAAGTGCCATTTCAGAGGACAGGTTCAGTGAGTTCAGGGAACGGTTCAAGCATGGATATTCAGGTCAGGACAATATAGCCTAGGTCTTCTGGAGAGTAATCCTGAAAATACTGTTCTCATTCACCCAGTTCAGTACCCTGCATCGCTTATGGAATATGGACATAAGGTCAGGCAGCAGGGAAGCACAATCCGAAACCACTTCCAGTCTTTCGCCGTGGGACATCTGTTTTAATTTTGAATTTGTCAGATACAGCGGGATAGGGCAGGTTTTTCCAATCGTGTCAAGGAACTGGATATTCATTGTCATATCACTTTTATTTCAGCAATATTCTTTACCAAAATGCCGGATATTTATTCCTATTATTTGGAATGAAAAATGCATATTTAATTGTTTCCGTATTTCCATGAATATTGACCTGATTGTAATTATATATTATACCCATTCTACAAAACAGCGATTATAACCTCTGAAATATTAAAATAACGGAGCCTGGAAATATAGCATGTTTTTGATGCATGTTTTAATGTATGTGCTCAGCCACTTTCACGGCAAGTTCCTCAAGCTCTTGTGTTGAAAGTGTTGACCCCCCGGATTTATATTCGATACCATCCCCGGTATTTCGCGGTATAATATGGCAGTGGAAATGGGGTATGATCTGACCTGCCACTTCACCATGATTGACCACCAGGTTGAATCCTTCAGGTTCAATCGCTGCCTGTAAACCACGTACCACTTTGCGAACGGTCCTGAACACGAACGCTATATCCCTATCGTCCATGTCTGTTATATTTTCAGCATGTTTTTTCGGGATTACCAGTGTGTGCCCCCGAGTGTCAGGATTAATATCCAGGAATGCCAGGGTATCGTTGTCCTGATAGACGGTAAAGCTCGGGATATCAGCATTGACTATTTTGCAGAATATACAATCTTCCATCTCATATCACCATATGTGTTCAGTCAGGGAACGGGTGCATGTGCTTGAACTGCATGTTCCTCATTATATCTTTCATCGTTATGATGCCAGTAATCCTGTCATCCTTGATGACCAGAAGCCTGCCGATATTATGCTTTGCTATGGTCTGTAGTGCCTGGTATGCTTCATTTTCAGGACTTACTGATATGATAGCCCTGGTCATAATATCTTTTACCTGAACGCTATCATGGTGCTCTTTAGGAACTTTTTGAACATCTTCAAAGGTAACAATCCCCAATGTCGTTTTGTCCAGATCTTCCTGCACCGGATATCCCATATGTTTAAACCTGAACATAGCCTCTACGAGCTGGGATATGGTCCAGTCCGGGGGGACATATATCAGATCCTGTCTCGGGGTCATGACATCTTTTACTTTGATACCTTCCAGACTTATGGCAAAGAATGTTTCCCTTTCTTCACCCTGTGCTCCGTAGAACACAAATACCGCGATCAGGATGAGGATCAGATTAATCGTAAGAAGGCCGAATATTCCCATCAGAAATGCAAATGTTTTGCCTATTGAGACGGCCATTCGGGTAGCATCCATGTACGGCAACCACAATGCCAGAAATGCCCTGAGCACACGGCCGCCGTCCATAGGGAAAGCTGGCAACAGGTTGAATATGCCCAGGACCAGATTATACACCGAGATGATCCCTGCAGTTATCAGTATCGCATTCTTGGTGTTCATTCCAATCCCATCAACTTCAAGGGGACCAAAATATACATAAAATGCGTAGGTCAATATACCTATGACCAGACTCAGGGCCGGACCTGCTGCGGCCATTGTCAGTTCCAGTTTTGGGTTGCGGGGTATCTCTTCCATCTGCGCAACACCTCCGAACACAAAGAGAGTAATGCTCTGGATGTTCAGGCCTTTTCTCTTGGCGACAAATGAATGGCTCAATTCATGGAGCAGGATGGTAGAGAAGAACAGAATAGAGGCAATGGTACTGAATAGCAGTTTTTCCGTCAATGATATGTCCATGCCGTTGAACCCCAGTACCATTGTGCCTATCTTGAGATCAATTACTGCAAAATAATAGATGAATAAAATGAGTATGAAGAGAAATGTAATATGAAGCCGTATGGATATCCCCATCACTTTTCCTATCTGTATTGACCATTTCATAGTATTGCCCCATGTTATTGTAGGACAGTAATCATACTTAAACTATAATAATAATTTATAATTCCTATCTTTCCTATTTAGTAATTAAACAATATTATCCCGATTACCTTCTCCTTGTGATGTATTATGCAACCTCCACATATACCAATAAGGAGAGATTACCAATGGGAATTGTTGTTGAAAAATAATGGCTTGAACCTTTCGATATTATCATAGAACAACACCATCCGCATATCAGCAGTTCACTGGAAATGCTCACTGACAAGCAGTCAGCGATACTTATGCTGGCCTAAGGTCCGGATATTTGAACGTCCCAGGAAAATAAATGCAGACAGACGTGCGAATGTGAAAGTCCATAGTTCGATCTTGCCTGAACTCCTTTGCCTGGACACTTATACCTGAATACATGCCTGAATACCTGCATAAGGCAATTAAGCGCGTTATTGGGAATTTGATTGAACATCTGGATTAAATTGTAGTATCTGCATGTATTGCATGTAAATAATCTATTTATTGCAAAAACCCCAAAACAAAAATACTCCCCCCGCCAATACATAGCCTTCATATAATATCATCCAACCGGAGCCCCCTCAATGGAAAAACTCACCCCTGCAATGCGCCAGTACTACGATGCCAAGCAGCAGCATCCCGATGCCCTCATCATGTTCAGGATGGGGGACTTCTACGAATCCTTTGGCGAGGATGCAGCAATCATGGCACGGGAACTGGACATTACCCTTACTACCAGGGGCAGGGACAAAGATGGAGAAAAGATGC
>JAMJFV010000074.1:5678-9155 GCA_023544495.1 ANME-2 cluster archaeon | reverse complement strand
AGGAGGATGGATAGAACAATGGTTGATCCAATAATAATGGATATGGGCATTGTTGCACTAACAGGGGCACTGGCTACTATTGCCGGTGCGGCAGAAGATCTTGAATCTGATGCCGGTTCACAGAGTAATCCGAACTCGCAGGTGCAACTTGCTCCTCAGATGAATTTTCCACACAGGATCTTTAACAAGGCCATATCCGGTGAACCACCAGCTTACGGACTGTGGTGTGCATCCGGAGCAACAGTGGCCAGTGTTTTAATGGCAAATGACATCTCGATATTTTTTGCTATCGCAATCGGCTCATTTGTAGCTGCAATAATCCTGGGAATATTCTCTGTGACCGCCCACATGGGACGGTCTGCAAGTCAGAGACGATTTAAACAACCGGTTTATATGGACCTTGTCATCGGGCATATACCGGTAATAATGGCACATGGATATATCGCTGTATTCTGTATAGTTACATTATCATATATAATGGACCACTTTATGGCGCATCCCTTCCCACTTCCGCTTCTCGCATTCCTGTGGGGTATTACAGCCGGTGCTATAGGTTCATCTACAGGTGATGTACATTATGGTGCCGAACGCGAGTTCCAGAACCAGCCGTTTGGTTGCGGATTGAATGCAGCATTCTCAGGAAATATTGTAAGAAAAGCTGAATCAGGTTTGCGCAATAGCATGGACAATGTTTGGGCATGTGCAAAATTTGGCGGTCCTTTAACAGGATTGGCCCTTGGCTGGACAGTGTTCTTTGATAACTGGAGAACGACAGTGTTTGAAGGAATGAATGCAATAATTGCCGGTCTGATAATCGTCTTAATCCTGATTCTTGCGAACAGGATGGTTGAGGTTAAAGCAAGGAGAGCATTTGGACCATACAAAGATGAAGATGGAGGCATTGCATCATGATAGATCCCATAACAATTATTCTGATAACTTTGGGAGGAGTTCTCATAGGTGTAGGTGTGCATTTCATACCTGTCGGTGGAGCTCCCGCAGCCATGGCGCAGGCAACAGGCGTGGGTACAGGTACTGTGCAGCTGGCTGCAGGCGCAGGTTTGACCGGACTTATCAGTGCGGGATTCATGTATAACAACCTTGCAACTTCAGGTGCATTCACTACTTCTGATTTCATGCTTGTGATGGCATCAGGCGCGGTTGGCGCAATGATCATGATAACTGTTACTATGTTCATAGGTCAGTTGATTTATGTTTATGGTGTAGGTGTACCACCGGTATCTGCAAAGGTCAAGAAAGACCCCATTACCGGTGATGTGCAGGATATATATGTATCAAAAGGCACAGAAGGACACGGAGTTCCAACTGTCAGTTTTGTAAGCGGTACTATCGGTGGTTTGCTCGGAGGCGTAGGTGGTTCAATGATCTATGTCCAGTTAATGGAAATAGTCGGCGACCCTACAAATTCAGGCGCAGTAGCTCTTGCAGGAATATTTGCCACAGGAGTGTTCTATGTGAACTCTGTCCTGGCCTCCTACAATATAGGTGGTACCATCGAAGGTTTCCACGACCCTAAGTTTAAAAGAGTGCCAAAGGCAATTATATCCTGCCTGATAGCTTCACTATTGTGCGCTATTATTGCAGTGCCAATTATGGGAGGTGTTATTTAATGTCAACAGCAGCAGGAGGGCATGCAGGAGGAGTACTTAACCCGAATCAGGTCATTACTCTCGGTGCCGTTGGAGGACTTGCCGGAATATACCTTACAATGCTTAACCAGGCCATGGATACTACCATATTTTCATTCCTTGGTGGTATCGGTGCAATCCTTGCAGCAGTCTGGGGTGCGGATGCGGTACGCCGTGTGTGCAGTTACGGTCTGGGTACTGGCGTTCCTTCAATAGGTATGATGGCTCTTGGCATGGGTATTGTGGCATCTATGTTTGGACTTTCCCTTCCAGAGGTAGAACCAGGAATTCCAGTAGTTGCAGGACCGATAATAGCATTCGGTGTGGCAGCCATCATTGGACTGATTATCGGTATTATGTCTAATAAAATACTGAAGATGAACATCCCTATCATGGAAAAATCCATGGTCGAGATTGCAGGTTCAGGAGCTCTTGTCATGATAGGTCTGTCAGCAGCTATTGCAGGAAGTTATGATTTCGGTGCCATAATGCCGGCCGTAGTTGAGACAGGATTCATTGCACTGGTCTTTATCGGTGGTGCTATGACGATATTACATCCATTCAATGCCTGCCTCGGTCCTGACGAAAAACAGGATCGAACTTTAATGGTTGGAATTGAGAAGGGAGCGCTTATCATGGCAATTGCAGGATTTGCATCTCTGGCAGTTGATAGCATGGATGTTATTTCCGGAGCATTAACGGTAATAGTAAGCCTGGTGATCTGGATCGTAGCTTTCAGGAAATTCATGAGATATGTCCATCGTGATGCACACCTGGTTACGGGTACAGGTTTACTGCCAACCGAGGAGGAATTAGAATGAGCCACGTACGAGTTGCACCTGAATTCCATCTGATACTGGAGCCAATGTCAGGTATTCTTGCAGAGGAAAATGATGATACACTGGAATATTCTCTTGACCACATATCAACGGTGGTGGACGAACTGGACAAAATTGTAACCGATATGATGAACTCTTTGGGTCCGGATAAACCTCTCCTGTCAACATTCCCGGGTCGAGAGAATGCTGCTGTAACAGCAGGTGTATGGACGAACATATTTTACGGTTTTATCGGTGGTCTTGTACTAATGGTCCTGTTTGCCGTATTATTGAAATTAGGAGGCATGTAAATGGCTGATAAAAGAGATACAGCAATTGGATGGCCTGTCATGAAGGGAGAATACGAGATTGCCAGTCCACATAATCCGGTTGCAGTGGCGACGTTAGGTTCCCATCTTCCGGCAAAACCTCATCTTGATGCTGGATCTGCCATAACCGGTCCATGCAAGACAGAGAATATCGGTATTGAAAAACTTGTGGCCAATATCATCTCAAATCCAAATATCAGATTCCTTCTGGTTACCGGTTCGGAGGTAAAAGGTCACCTCACCGGAGATGCCTTAATAAATATTCATGCGAATGGTACCAAGGAAAACAGGATCGTCGGTGCAAAGGGAGCAATTCCTTATATCGAGAACCTGACCGATGAGGCAATTGCACGGTTCCAGGAACAGGTTGAATGTGTTAACTTGATGAACACTGAAGACCAGGGACAAATAACTGCAAAAATAAAGGAACTTGCCGGGAAAGACCCCGGTGCTTTTGATGCTGAACCGATGGTAATTGAAATCTCGGAAGATGGTGAAGGTGAAGAGGAATTCGAAGGTATACGACCAATGGCAGCAGAGGTTGCTCTTATTCAGTCCAGGATCCGTGCTATAGAAGCTGCGACAACTGATATTGGCAACCTGAATAAATTTGCTTCCGGTGTCTATTCAGGTAAGATCGAAGGAGTAATGATGGGACTCACCCTGACCCTTGGAATTCTT